>CALNBC010000395.1 GCA_937874755.1 uncultured Clostridia bacterium | reverse complement strand
CCCTACACGACGCTCTTCCGATCTGCGGATGAGCGTTGCCATATAGGTGATGTCTCCCACGGCGATATAGCCCAATATTGCCGTCTCCTTTAGAAGGGTTATGGCCTCGTTTGCGAGGGCAGGCAGCATATTCTTAACTGCCTGAGGCATGACGATGAGTCGCATATTCATGTTTTTAGTCAACCCGAGGCTGCGTCCGGCTTCCGTCTGGCCGATGTTTACCGCCTGAATGCCTGCGCGCACTATCTCTGCGACGTACGCCCCGGAGTTGATTCCAAACGCCAATATTCCGACGAATGCAAGCTGATCCATGGGAACTGAAGCGAATATAACCCATGAAAAAATCAGCAACTGAACCATAACAGGGGTTCCGCGAAATACTGTAAGGTAAATGTTGCAAATCTTCTCCAGGAGCCAGAGCTTTTTATTATCTTTGGCGTAAGCCTTGCAGATGGCGACAAGGCTCCCGAGTATTATTCCGAGTATGGCAGCACCCAGGGTGACGTAAAGCGTGGTACCCAAGCCTTGGAGATACAGCTTCCACCTGTCGTTTAGTATGATATTGTCGTACAATTGCTGGCCGAAGTTATCCCACATTGCCTGCCCTTCCTCGCTTAAAAAGCACTGTAGTTATTTTACGTAAATATGAGGGATGAAAAACTCATCCCTCAGCTCTGGCTCGAATTCTATAACTGATAAACAAGCACTGTGTTTTTGTTTAGTCTCAGTATGTATTTTTGATATTGTTCAAAAAACGTCATACTGATAAGGTAGTTTGTGCAATCGTATTATGAACTATTAGGAACCGCTGGCTAGCTTGTGCTCTTCAATCCAAGCGTCAATCTGGCCAGACTCGAGCAGCTTGGTTATGACACCGTCGATAATCTCTTTGAGGTCATCGTTGCCCTTAGCAATAGCGATTGCATACTGTTCCTCGGTCAAAGGAGTGTCGATAATCTTAAGACCTTCGTAAGTCGAAACAATCAAATTGGCGGGCATTTCATCGATAACAACGGCATCAAGCTTTCCGTTGGTTAGCTCGACCGCAGCGTCTGCGCCATTTTTAAAGCGGAAAGGTACGGCGTCCGTTTCGTCTGAGACAAATATGTCGCCTGTGGTGCCGCTCTGAACGCCTACGTTCTTGCCTGCAAGATCCTCGGGGGTGGTAATTTCTGCATTATCTTTCATTACGATGATGAGCTGTGCGGCATCGACATAGTTGATAGAAAAATCTACGCTTTTTCTGCGCTCATCGTTCGCGGTCATGCCTGCAGCGCCGATATCGCCCTTGCCAGACTGAATAGATGTGACGATGCCGTCGAAATCCATATCTACAATCTTGAGGGAGACCCCGATTTCATCTGCGATTGCATGAGCAATCTCAACGTCTACGCCGGCGACAGCATTGTCGTTGCCAAGGTACTCAAAGGGGGGAAACGCAGCGTTAGTGAGCATTACCAGCTCGCCGGACTCCTTGATGCGCTCGAGAGCAGAC
The DNA here is from genome assembly GCA_937874755.1 of uncultured Clostridia bacterium. GTDB lineage: Bacteria > Bacillota > Clostridia > Christensenellales > CALWSW01 > CALNBC01. Next base: position 13,539 of record CALNBC010000395.1, on the reverse strand, counting down.
TGCTGGTTACCGCAACCAACAAACAACATAGCCGCCATAATGACGCACAGCGCCAAGGATATGAGCTTAGTAGTCTTATTCATGATTCAACCTCCAGATACACAAAACATAGCCGTTTAGTGCGATGTGTATCATTATACAGGCTTTATGCATTAACTTCAAGTCTTTTGCAAAAAATACAGCGAATAATGCATTGCTCGCATACATATTCGCTGTGATGTGCTTTATTGGAGTTTCTTTACGCCTTTTATCGGTATGCTGGCCACGAGTGCGGATGCGGTGGTGCGAGTGTCGTCGTCGAGACGGGTGAGCTCAACGTCCATTTTAGTTTGGTCTATATCGAGGTATTTGTCGAGTACGGCAATTATCTCGTCCTTAATGACATCCACAAGAGCGGGCGGAATCTCAGACCTGTCGTGGAACAGCACAAACTTCAATCTTTCCTTGGCTACATCTTTGGTTTGAGTTTTGCCTGTAAGCTTTTGAATAAAATTTGCCCAAGATCCCATATCATACCTGCTTTCTGCTGAAAAGCTTTTTTATGGAAGCGAAGAACCCTGCAGGCTCCTTTTTAAGCTCCATGAGGGGAACGTTTTCGCCTAGAATCCTGGCTACAATATTCCTGAAGGCGATGCCAGAGGGAGATTCTGCTTTGATTATAACTGGTTCACCTATGTTTGAAGAACGAATAATGTCCGAATCCTCGGGGACGATGCCAAGCAGATCGACGGAGAGTATCTCAAGAGTATCATCGATATCGAGCATGTTGCCGGCATCTATCATATCCTTGCGAAGTCGGTTTATAATAAGCCGAACATAGCTTACTTCGTTTGCGAGCAGCAAACCTATAATCCTGTCAGCGTCGCGAACAGCGGAGACTTCCGGAACTGTGACAACGATAGCTTTGTCCGCCGCGACTATGGCGTTTTTAAAGCCATGCTCGATGCCCGCCGGGCAATCAATTAGCACAAAGTCAAATTCTTCCTTGAGCTCATTGATGAGCGTGGTCATCTGTTCGCTGCTAACAGCTGTTTTATCCCTCGTCTGAGCTGCAGGCAGAAGGTAGAGGCCTTCGGTCTTTTTGTCCTTTATGAGGGCATTTTTAAGCTTGCATGTTCCTTCGACGACATCGACTATGTCGTACACGATGCGATTTTCCAAACCGATTACGACGTCGAGGTTGCGAAGACCTATGTCTGCGTCCACAAGCACGACCTTGTGGCCATGCATTGCAAGTCCTGTGCCGATGTTGGCCGTTGCCGTAGTTTTCCCGACTCCGCCCTTCCCCGACGTTATAACTATAGCTTCACCCATTGAGTCTCTCCTTATGTGTTGTGTATATTGATTTATTTAATGACGCGGCTGACAGGTGCTATTACCAGCGCATCCCCTGTCACGCGTGCAATTTCAGGATAATTGACTTGTTGGGTGTCCTTTGGAGCGATGGCGATTATTCTACCTATGCGCAGCTGTTGAGGCTCAAGTCTATAGGCGGTCACTACAGCTGTCTCGTCCCCGGAAGAACCTGCGTGAGCCTTGCCCCTAAGCGCGCCCATTACCGCAATATTGCCCGTTGCCACCAGTTCAGCACCGTAATTGACATCGCCGCAGACAACGATGTCGCCATCAAAATCTATCCTTTGTCCGTTTCGCACCGTTTCTTGTATGAACACTGCAGAACCTGTGGTTTTTGAGGAGACCCCACTTTTTAACTCCGAAGTTAATGTTGATTCCTCTCTGCGCGCCTGAGCTTGCCGCGCTACCCTGATTTGGGGGCGCGTTTTACCTTGAAATTCGACGCTCAGCACTCCATAATCTTTTATCAGCATACCTTCGAGTTCTCTTTGCTGTTCCTCTGCCAAACTGCCACCTGCTATCTTTACGCAAGCTGTTCCGGAAAAAAAGCTGCGCTTTGATTCCATGCGTTCGGAAATAGCCTTGAGTATATCCGAAAAATCCGCTTCACTGGCAATTTCTATCTCAAGGCTGCTCTGTTTGCCCCTAAAGGCCACTATGTCGCTCATCTTCCCCTCCGATTGTTCCTATGCAGCCTATGGCAGCAACTCGTTGATACCTATCAGGTTTTCACTCGCCGATTCACTCTTTCGGTCTAGATAGAACTGTATAACCTCTTGAATGGTTGTATATGCCCTTGCCCCTGCCCAACCATTCGGTATGCTAACCACGACGGCAATTTCGGGGTCGTCATACGGTGCAAAAGCCACAAACCAAGCTGTGTTCTCGAGGTCTATATTTTTGTCACTTGTAGAAATCTGAGCAGAACCGGTCTTTCCGCCAATCTGGTCTTTATATTCATAATCTGAGAAGTACTTTGCTGCAGTGCCGCCATCCTCTTCAGAAACAACCTCTCTCATACCTTCTTTAATAGCTGCAAGGTTTTCTTCGGAAGCATTGAGGTTCCAAAGCACATTGGGCTGAAACTCCTGGACTGTTGCGCCGCTGGAGTCAATTACGCTCTTTATTGTGGAAATTTCTAGCACGTTGCCTCCGTTGACTAACGCTGCGACATAGCGCGCAATCTCAATAGGAGTAACAGAAACCACCGCCTGACCCATGCCGGTTCGAACGGTTTGCATGGGATTCCAGCGAAGCTCCGAAAGTGCACTGGCAATCTCGCTGCTCCAGCCGTTGCTGTTGGAAACAGCTTCTGCTATGCCCAGTTCTTCTCGCATGATTCGGCGGATGTCCGAACCAATCTGGGTGTTTTCGCTCACCAAGCGAACGAGCATTTCGGCGCAAGATTCTACGGTTGCTTTGTCTGCAGTCCTGCCAAGTTCTTCGAGGTAGCCTTCGAGCATATTGACTATATTTTTATATACGAGGTAAGCTACTCCGCCAATGGGGCCTTCGTTGTCAAACAGCACCTTTTGACCGCCTATCTGACCAACGGCTTCACCATTGACCTCGATGCCTGTTTTCATGTCCAACCCCAGACGGTGGCACCAGTCGTTTATCCTGTCTATGCCAAGCCTGTTGGCGCATTCGAAGAAGTAGTAGTTGCACGAGTCCTTCAGCGCCTTTATTAAATCCTGATCTTGATGTTGGCTAATGTTGGGATACACCCAGCATTTAGGTGCGCCGACAGTACTCCCGCCTTCGGAAGTAGTCGTATAATAGCCTTCGTCGTTTATTATCTCGTCCAGTTGGACTACACCCTCTTCCAGTGCGGCAAGGGCGATGGCCATCTTGAAAACTGAGCCCGGCGCCATCTTTGAGGCGATGGCCTTGTTGAAAAGCGGGTTTCGTTTATCATTGAGCAAGCTGTCATAATCCTCTTGGGAGATTCCGCCGGTAAATAAGTTGAGGTCATAGGACGGACTGTTTACGCAGGCGAGCAAACCGCCTGTATTGCAGTCGATTACCACAGCGGAACCTGACTCGCAAAGATCAATGTTGTTCACATCGCCGCCGGGTGCGACTTCCTGATATCTTTCAAGGTTTGCCGCAATATGTCCTTCTTGTGCCTCGCGAATCTCTGTTATATTCTTTTCAAGTGCAGTTTCGGTGACCTGTTGAAGCTCGAGGTCGAGAGTCAGTACGGCATCATCCCCGCTGGTTGGGGCGGTGACGTCGAGCACTCTAATAACTTTGCCACTGCTGTCCACCTCTACTCGCTGGCTCCCTTGATGCTCGGAAGTATTGCCAGTGAGGTATTGCTCCATGGTCGATTCAACTCCAGAGACTCCCACCGCGTCCATCGGGCTGTATCCACGGGCTGTTAACTCGGCAATCTGCTCTTCGGACTGCATCTTTCCCATGTATCCAACGGTATGGGCTGCGGTAGTGCTCTTTGGGTACATGCGAACAACACTCTCTGATGCAGACATGCCGACCAGCTTGTCCGATCGAGTTTCGATTATTGCGACCGTTTCTGCAGAGACATTGTACGCCACTATGACGGGAATGTATGAACGCCACGTCAATAGCTGGATTTCCTGCCAGACGGAAAGCAGCTTTCTGGCATCTTCATAGGGCATTTCTTCGGGTATCTGGTAGACTCTGCGAAGGTAGTTGTAAATTTCTTCGGGTGAACGGCTATCGCCGACATTCATGTTTTTGCGCCAGTTTTCTTCTCGTTGGGCTTGGGCTTCTTCAGAAAGACCGTATCCCCAATAAAAGTAATACTCTTGCGAACTTGTGCCATTATCGCGTACATTTTCTTCGCGATAGATATTGAAGGTATCTGTCGTTGTGCCGCCTAAATCTTCGATTATTTTTATCGTTTCCCAAATAATCTCGGTATCAATAGCGCGACCTGTTTCCGTTCGGTTGGAAGTGTCGCGGAGGAACTGAATATTGTAACTTTTTTCGTTATATGCCAGCACCTTTCCATTGCGATCGAGTATATTGCCTCTTTCACCCTTGAGGATGATAGTCCTCAGTGAGCGCCCGGAAGAATCGGTAGTCGAATCGCCTGCGGAGAAGATAACATTACCCAATTGCAATATTAGAACGCTAAACAGCAACACTACAATGATGCCAAAAGCGACAAGCCTCTTGTTGATTTGCTCCATAAAAGCTCCCGAGGTTCTATTGTTATTCGTAGCGTGCACGGCGCATATAAGCGTTTGTAGACCTACGTTTAAGTATATATATAGGGATACAGATGAGCGCAGTAAGCGCTGCAGAAATAAGCATGGGCAGTGCAGCAGAGATGAACGCCGGCTTCATTCCCAAGGGGGTGATAATCAATACCAGTAAAATCTCTTTTGCAATGCGCGCCGCAAATGCGGCTGCAGCAGCAAAAACCCAGTTTTTTGCGTAGTATTTGCCAGAGAAAATGCCGACGAGTTGCGCAGTCAGGAAGTATGCAAGCGCGTTCGCTCCGACAGCCGGCGAAAGCAGAATGTCCATAACTAGCCCTGCTGCGGCAGCGTATAACCCGGCAATTGGCGCGGGGTAAATCAGGGCGATTACGGTCACTATCGCTATAACTGTATCCGGTCGGAAAGCTACTGGAATGAAACGCGCAATAATCGTCGTTTCGAGCAGTATGTTCAACAGGAGCAGTGCAATCCACAGGAGCGCGCGCTTCAATGGTCGACCTCGACTTCGTCTATAGTGTTAAGTAACACCATCACTTCTTCAATTTGGGCAAAGTCGACCTGGGGTTGGATTATTGCTATGCGCTCAGTTCCCGATTCAGAGCGGCTAACCTCTACAACCTCGCCAATGACTATCCCCTTAGGGAACACGCCGCCAAGACCGCTGGTCAGGACCTTGTCCCCCGGTACCAGGTCATTGTCATATGGCAGGTGATACATTCCACAACGTGAGCTGCCGGTTTCAACATCGGGCGTACCACGCACGACCCCTACGTCTCTAGTGCGTTCTATCATGGCGCTGACAGCACTGTTAGAATCGATTATGGCTCGAACCTTCCCCCAGTTACTGCCTACGTCTATAACACGGCCTACCAGTCCATAAGTGGAAAGAACGACCATGTCTGTTTCCAAACCTTGACTTCTTCCTGCGTTGATCAGGAAGGTGTCGAACCAATAACTCGAGCTCTTCGCTATCACCCTGGCGGTCAGCAACTCGTATTCCGGGTTATCTCCATAATAATTGACGAATTCACGCAGGCGCTCATTTTCGTTCTCGAGGTCGCTGTTAAGGGCGAGTTGACCTTCAAGCTGGGCTATTCTTTCTTTTAATTCGGCATTTTCCTGTTGCAATTGAGATCTTCCGATAAGCCCAAGAAACCAATCCCCTATGCCGCCAACGGTAGTGGAAACACCCCCCTCGACAGGGGATACAACTGTTCCGACGGCATCCCCAACTACAGTCGTACCGCCACTGAGGGTTGTAATCAATAGTATTATAATCAGCGTGACAACCACAACAACGGCTGTCAACACCGGGTGGTCTTTAATAAAACGCACGGGATATACACCCTCCGACGACTGATTTTGTGGAATCAATATATACCAACGCAGATTATACCATATTTCCCTAAACATCGCAAAACATGATGAATATATTCTCGCTTTGATAATGAAAAAGGCTACCCAAAGCTATTGATAACAGCTCGGTAGCCCAATGCAGATTTGCAATGTTGCCAAGTTAAGAAGTACTCAACAATCCGATGAAGCCCGCATGGGCAGTGCCGGAATACCGGAGATACCAACGCGCATTTCCGTCATGCGCTCTATTGCCCTGCCCGCTCCGACAACCGCGCAAAGTTCGGGGTCATCTGCGACGGTGACGTTTAGCCCTGTTACTTCGGCAATGCGATCAGCGAGACCGCTCATGCGGGCAACCCCACCGGCAAGCGTGATGCCGCTGTCCAAAAGGTCTCCTGCGAGTTCGGGAGGCGTATCCGTCAAAGTTTCGCTTATAGCAAGCATTATACTTTGTATCATTGGGCGAACTGCGAGACATACTTCCCTTGAGCTGACCTCACAAGATGCAGGTAAACCAGTTGACATACTCCTTCCGCGAACGGTTACCGTTCTTTCGGGCGGTTCACCTGCGCAAGCCAGTTCACACTTGATTTTTTCGGCGGTTCTTTCCCCTATTATAATTCCCCTGGTTTCCCTCAGCAGCCTTATTAGGCTTTGGTCCATTGCCCTGCCTGCGTTAGTTACCGATCGAGAGGTAACCACGCCCCCAAATGAGAGTATCGCCACATCCGCGGTTCCCGCTCCGATGTCGCAAATCATAGACCCACGGCATTGATCTACGGGCAATCCTGCACCAATCGCCGAAGCCAGGGGCTTTTCCAATAGTTTCACCCTGAACGCGCCGGCGTTCTTGACTGCTTCCTCCATGGCTGACGATTCAAGCTCGGTTGCGTTAGTGGGAACGCAGACCACCACTTGCAGCCTCCTTACAAAACTCTTGCCCATAGCCCTGTCGACAAAGTCAGCGAGCATGTCGGACGTCAATCTGACCTCGGAAATCACGCCTCCGTTTATGGGTGACGATGCTTCCATCTTACCCGGAGCTCTCCCCAAAAGCTCCAGCGCCTCCGTACCGTACAGGACTTTGCCGTCTTCTGAAAGCGAAACCGCGCAGACGGACGGCTCGCATAGCACCAGTCCTTTTCCTGCCCTGTAAATACGCGTGTATTCCGTGCCGGGGTCCAGTGCGATACTCGTTGTGATTATAGCCATTTATTTCCTCCTTCGCGGTGTTGAGTGAATTATGCTCACACGGCACAAAAATATACGCACCTTTTGAAAAATTCCTTTTTGTGATAGTCTATGAATCAGGAGTTGATGATAGAATTGATAGAACACAACTTACCTATTGTACTTGCCTCGGCTTCACCCAGAAGGCAGCAGCTTATGACTATGCTTGGATTGCCTTTTACCTGTGTAAACAGCGGTGCAAGCGAGGAAATCGCACCCTGCTCACCGGAGGAGACATGCATGGAGCTTGCGCGCAGAAAGGCTGATGCGGCATTGCCTTTGCTAGATATGCCTTCCTTGATAATCGGAGCGGATACGATAGTTCTGCTCGACGGAGTAATCCTTGGAAAACCCAAAGACGAGGATGACGCAAGCTCTATGCTTAGTCGTCTTAGTGGTCGAACACACTCAGTGCTTACCGGGCTTTGTGTGCTGAACACCGAAAACGGCAATTATGCCTTGGATTATGAGCGCACGGAAGTCACTGTTGACGCGCTGACAAAATCAGAAATCGACGATTACGTTTCTACGGGCGAGCCTATGGACAAAGCCGGAGCGTACGGAATTCAAGGTGTTTTTGCGATACACGTTAAAGGGGTATGTGGCTGTTTTTACAATGTTGTTGGCCTGCCACTCCACAAACTTGCTTCGATGTTGAAAAAGTGTAGAATCGATAAGAGAAAGGAGCTAAAATGAGCATGATTATAACCTGGCTGGGGCATTCCTGTTTTAAGCTCGAATCAGAGGGCTATTCCATCGTGATTGACCCGTATGCAGATGATTTTGTCCCCGGGCTAAAAAAGCTGCGCACAAGTGCAAACTTCGTGCTGTGCTCCCATCAGCATGATGACCACAATGGCACAAGTTCTGTATCGTTGGTCGACGAGAACGCACCCAACCCCTTTTCAATTCGGACAATGACAACGCCACACGACGATGCAGGTGGAACGAAGCGCGGCATGAACAAGGTGCACATACTCGAAGCTGGAGGAGTTTGTGCAGCACATTTTGGAGATATTGGTTGTGCTCTTGAAGAAGAGCAGTTTGCCGAAGTCGGTCAGCTTGACGTTGCCATGATTCCCATAGGTGGTTATTACACCATTGGCGCAAGGGAAGCGAAAGAACTTGCAGATGCGCTAGGCGTAAGAATCATTATACCCATGCACTACCGAGCGAAAAACTTCGGATTCCCGAACATAGGTGAACTTTCGGAATACACCCGACTGTGTGATGACGTTGTCTATTACGACGGCAACTCGATAGAGGTTGACGAAAAAACTAAGTCGCAAACAGCGGTGTTTAAGTATATCCCGTAAGATAAAGAACGAAAAAGTAGCGATTGAATTTTTAGTTTAGCGCTGTTTATGCATAGAAACGAGCTGTCGCCAAGTTCCGGCAACAGCTCGCTTTGTTTAAGTTGTTTTTAACATGCTTAAAAGCTTGCTAATTTACATATTTCTTTTACTATCTTCTATATTTCTTTTGCTTTACTAACACCACTACTCCGATGGTAAATACCGCTGCCGCTATGACAAATCCGAGACCTGCGAAAATCTTCCTCGGCAAGTCAAAAGAGTCATTCGCGAATTCAACCGGAAAATCGCCGAACATACTGCTCGATGCAATCAGAAAAACAAGCACCATTATCCCCATGAGGGCACCGATACCCATAAAGTAATAACCGGCAATATAACCCTTTCGCTTCGCAAGTCTGAAAACTGGAGCAAAAGGACCAGTTTCGAAGCCATCCACATCGGTCAACGGCGATTGCCACTGGGCATCGTTTGCTTCATGCTGTCCATTTACGCCTGATTCATCTTCTTCGGGGATATTCCCGCTGAGCAGCTCGTCGGTGGTTACGCCGAACACACTTGCAAGCAGTACGATTTTATCTATCTCGGGCAGTGCTTCGGAGTTTTCCCATTTGGAGACCGCTTGGCGGGAAACTCCAAGCTTTTCCCCAAGCTGCTCTTGGGACATTCCTGAATCCCTTCTAAGATTTCGTATGCGTTCGCCAATGTTCAAGAATCAAACCTCCTGTGTTTTTGCGTACATTGAATCACTATAGCCGGTTGCGCTCTACAAAGCAGCGGTTGCGGTTTGTCAATTTGCGGTTGCGTTTCTGATTACCAGCCTGTCGTATCTATCGAAAAGCTCTCGGGCTGGGGCTCCTGCCACTCGTTGGTCCAGTTATAATCTTCAAGGTAAGGTGAGTATGCCTCCATATCTATCCTGTCTGCGAATACTTTGAGTATGCGAAGGTATCCTTGACCACCGTTGCCTATCGCTTGGTAATTGCCCATAATCTGGTATACATCTCGTTCGGCAATGCCGTCGCCATCGTCATCGAACTCGTCAATTATTGCCCGGGAAGCGTACCTGTGTCCGCACAGCACCAGCTTTACATTCGAGTATTTTGCCACTATCTCGCTTTTAATAATCTCGCCGACAGGCAGAAGTGTGCCGTCGGTATCGATGTAGTTGTGGAACAAGAGTATGGCACAGCGGTCGGGATATTCATCCAGCATTGATTTCAGCCAGTTGAGGCCTTCATCATCTGCTGCTCCGAACCCGAGACCAATAAACATGTATTCCCTGTCGCCGGCGGAAAAAAAGTCGCACCTGCCCACTCCGTTCTTATAATAAAGTGAATCGGTGCCCAGGTTCTCGAAGTGCTCTTCTCCGAACCGCTGGATGTACTCCTCATAATCCGGGGTGGTCGTTCCCACGTCGTGGTTTCCCGCTATACAGAACCAAGGAACGGATTCGTCCAATGTTTTCATGGCGTATGACGCTCTATCCCACTGCTCGACCGTTCGGTCGTACACAATATCGCCGGTTAAAAACACATACTTGATGTTCAACATGCTTGCGCTATTGGCGACCCAACGCGTCATCTCGTAGCAAATATGCGGGTAGTCGCTCATGTAATACTGGGTGTCGGTCATCCAGATGAAGGAGTAAAAGTCGGGCTCCATAGCGGCACCTGCCTGTGCAGGAGCATCCGTTTGCGCCCCTTCGCTCTGTTCACCAGTCATTGTTTCCGATGGCGTATAGGGCTCAACAGGAGCTTGCCTGACAGAAGGCTTGGACAACGCAAAAACCGCTATTACCAGCGAAACTATGGCGCATACCATGGAAGCTATAAGCGCAAGTATGGGCCATTCAATTGATATGGAGTTGCTTTTTTCGTCGTTCATATGCTGATTATAAAGTACAAAAGAGCATTTAGCTACCTTTTCGCTGCACAGCTTGTGTTTATCGAGCTAAAGCAGCAACCAAAAACTCCTCACCGCATACAACCGGTAAGGAGCGCTTTTTGTATCACCCGTTTGCTTTGCCAAGGGTCATAGAAGCATCGTCAATGTTCCCGCTACTATTAAGCACAGACCGACAGTTGCCTTCTTTGTCAGCTTTTCATTGAACACAAAATAGGAAAAGGCGATTGTTACCAGTATGCTCAGTTTATCTATTGGGACGACTACGCTTGCGGGACCATCTTGAAGCGCCTTGTAATAGCACAGCCAAGATGCTCCTGTAGCAAGACCGGACAAGAATATGAACAGCAAATCTCTCTTTGGAATCTCTCGTATCGTATGCTGCTTTCCGGTCGCAAAAACAACAATCCAAGCCATGACCAGCACAACAGCAGTACGTATAGCCGTTCCCAGGTTGGACTCGACTCCTTCTATTCCTACCTTGCCCAGAATTGCTGTAAAGCTGGCAAACACTGCGGAGAGTATCGCATAAATGAGCCACGATTTACCCTTTGCCTTTTTAGGTGCTTCTTCATCTTTCTTCTGAATCATTAGATAAGTACCGATTGCTATCAAAACGACAGCAATGATTTTTGCCCATGTGAGCTCTTCTCCAAGAAATATAAAGGCAAGCAGTATCGTCAACACCGTGCTTGATTTGTCTATCGGTACAACCTTGTTGATATCGCCAAGCTGTAATGCCCTAAAATAGCATAACCAGGATGCGCCCGTCGCCAACCCAGACAGAATCAGAAATATCCACGTCTTCGCATCGACATACTTGATGCTGCTCCCAGAGCCAACCATTAATACCATTAACCACGAGAAGATTAGTACTACTATAGTTCGTAAGGCGGTTGCGACATTTGAATCAGTATGTTTTATGCCGATTTTTGCTAGAATAGCGGTCAGTCCGGCAAAAAACGCTGAAGCAAATGCGAATGCTACCCACATATTATCGTTCCCTCTCTTAGCTTGGATACTGTTATTATCGATTATAATGAAATATCACGCGTTCACACCTTAATATTTAATGCTAGTAAAATACTTAAGCACCCGTTTTATTAGATACTCAGAATTTTTTTGGTGCCAACCCGACTTTTTTATAAACTTTGTTAAGTGTACGGTATGCAGTTCGTGCAGCCTTTTGTGCGCCCTGCTCCATGACATCTGACAGGTAAGCTTTGTCGGCAAAAATACGGTTAAACCTTTCCTGCAAAGGCTGTAAAACGGAAATAACTGCGTCTGCACAGCCGGATTTGAGTTCGCCGTAGCCCTTCCCCTCAAAGCGGTTCAAAGCTTCTTCCAAAGTGCAACCCGCACAGGAGCAGTAAATTGAAAGCAGATTGGAAACGCCGGGTTTTGTTTCCGGGTCAAAGGCAATCGTACCGTCCGAGTCCGTGACTGCCCGCTTTAACTTGCGGATTATCGCATCCGGGGGGTCGAGCAGAGAGATAAACGCGTTCTCGTTTTCGTCTGATTTGGACATCTTCGCGGTCGGCTCTTGAAGTGACATTATACGCGCGCCGACTTTTGGTATATACGCCTCGGGTATCCGAAAAACGTCACCGTAGATATTGTTGAATCGCATTGCGATATCCCGACTGATTTCTAGATGTTGTTTTTGGTCAGCCCCTATTGGAACGAGATCCGTCTGGTAAAGCAGAATATCCCCCGCCATTAACACGGGATAGGTGAAGAGCCCGGCGTTGACATTGTCTGCATGTTTAGAGGACTTGTCCTTAAATTGGGTCATGCGGCTAAGTTCGCCCATATAGGTGTAGCAGTTCAACACCCATGCCATTTCTGCGTGAGCCGGAACGTGGGACTGCATGAACAGTATGGATTTTTCGGGTGAGAGACCGGAGGCGAGATATATCGCAAGTATTGCCGCACAGCGTTTTCGAAGAATTGCAGGGTCTTGCCTGACCGTTATAGAGTGAAGGTCGACGACGCAGTAATAGCATTCGTAATCGTCCTCAAGCGCGACAAAGTTCCGCAGCGCTCCTATGTAATTGCCCAGAGTGAGCATTCCCGAGGGTTGAATCCCCGAGAAAATCACCGGGCGCTTTTGTTTTTCGTTTGTTGCTTGCTCCATAGGGGAACCTCCAATTTATATATTGAAATTTGATTTTCCAAACCGCTCCCCTTATGACCAGCTTTCTACTGCGGAGAATAGCGTTTCTGCCATATCATCCTTGTTGCATGTGGCTGTGAAGCGCACAGGGGCATCGCTCAGTACTTTAATAGGCTCGGGGATATTGGTGTTTGTGCGCTCAGAAAGGATTTTTGCCGCCTCGAAACCGTTCGTTGGGGGAGTTTTGCCGGGTTCGATGGCGAGCAATACGTCCTGTGGGAATTTGTAGGGACTGGCGGTGGCGAGTATTACCGAGATGGTTTTGCCCTTGGACTTGTCGTAGACCGCTTGGGCGACGGCAGTGTGGGTATCTATCACCTCTCCGGTTCTTTCGAACACGTTTGACAGCGCTGCAAAAGCTTGCTCTTCACTCGCACTTCCCGCAGAAAAATCTCTGGCTATGGTCTTTTTTATTTCAGTGCCTACATTGTAGCGACCTTCGTTCTTCAAGCCTTCCATAAAGCGTATAACTGCGGCTGCATCCCTGCCCGAAGCTTCAAACAGCAACCGTTCGAGGTTAGAGGATATTAGTATATCCATAGAGGGAGAACTGGTTTTTTTGAATTCTCTGTTTTTGTCGTATACGCCGGTCTTAAAAAAGTCCGTAAGCACCCTGTTTGAGTTTGAAGCGCATACCAGGCGGTTGACGGGAAGCCCCATGCGCTTAGCGTAATAGCCCGCGAGTATGTCTCCAAAATTGCCTGTGGGGACGATAAAGTCGATAGCTTCCCCCGGCTTGATTGTCTCTTTTTGTGCCAGTACGGAATATGCCCAGAAATAATACGCTATCTGAGGAACAAGCCTGCCCCAGTTTATTGAATTGGCGCTGGATAGTTTGTATCCTGCAGTTTTAAGCTTGAATGCAATTTCTGTGTTCGCGAAGAGTTGCTTAACTCCGGTTTGGGCATCGTCGAAGTTGCCGCGAACCGCGCACACTGAAACATTCTCGCCCTTTTGCGTAGCCATTTGCAGCTTTTGCATGTCCGCCACG
>CALNBC010000394.1 GCA_937874755.1 uncultured Clostridia bacterium | reverse complement strand
GAGTGAAAGATTCGCGAAGAATTCTCTCGCGTGGAGTACGGAAAGCTGGGACACCTGGGAGATGGATTTACCCCCGATGGTGACTGCCAACACGGTTTTTTTCAGCCGCTCGCCCTCGCAGTCCGGGCAGGGGATGTATGCCATATAGCTCTCTATCTCGGACTTCATGTAGTTCGACTGGGTCTCTTTGTACCTTCTTTCAAGGTTGTTGGCGATGCCCTCAAAATGGTTGTACATCGTGCCGCTGCCATAGGAGCGGTCGAAGGAAAGCTTGAGCTTTTCTTTCCCCGTACCGTAAAGCAGCATGTCAATCACATTTTGCGGTAGTTCGCCAATGGGAATATCCAGCGAAAATCCGTATGTGACCTTGATCGCGCCTTCGTTCAGAGAAAGGGATTTATCAGGGAATATGCGGTCTGGGTCTATCTTCATGAGCATCCCCAGCCCTGTGCAGGTGGGGCAGGCGCCGAAGGGGTTGTTGAAGGAAAACATGCGAGGGGTGAGCTCCTCCATGCTGATTCCGCAGTCCGGGCAGGCGTAATTCTGGGAATAGACGGTTTCCTCGCCGTCAGCGTCCACCGTTACGAGCCCGTTCGCAAGCTCCATGGCGGTTTCGAGAGAGCTAGCAAGCCTGCTGCGGATGCCCTCCTTGACAATAAGTCTGTCCACCACGATGTCTATGCTGTGCCTGAAGCTCTTTTTGAGCGGTGGCACTTCGGATACGTCGTAAACCGTTCCGTCCACCCGAACGCGCACGAAACCGCGCTTAGTCACGCCTTCCAGCACCTTCTGATGTTCGCCTTTTTTGTCCCTTATGATGGGTGCGAGCAGCGTGAGCCTCGTACCATCGGGGAACTGAAGTATGGAATCCACCATCTGATCCACCGATTGGCGGGTTATCGCCTTGCCGCATTCGGGGCAGTGTGGCAGCCCGATATGGGCGTAAAGCAGGCGGAGGTAATCGTGTATTTCTGTAACCGTGCCCACCGTAGAGCGCGGATTGTGGCTGGTGGTCTTCTGGTCTATGGAAATAGCCGGCGAAAGCCCCTCTATGGAGTCTACGTCGGGCTTGTTCATCTGACCGAGGAACTGGCGCGCATAGCTCGAAAGCGACTCGACGTACCGACGCTGGCCTTCCGCGTATATCGTGTCAAAGGCGAGGGAGGTCTTGCCCGAACCGGAAAGCCCGGTGAAAACCACAAATTTATCTCTGGGTATCGTTATATTCAGGGATTTGAGGTTGTTTTCCCTCGCCCCCCTGACGGTTAAAACGTTGCTGTTGCTCATACTGCCTCTTTAAATTAATGCAATTTATCTCTTGGACGACTTCCGGCCGCGCTCCCTGGCGGGGCGCTTGTATCCCGCTGCCCCGGGCTTCTTTTCGGGCTGTTTGCCGGGAGCATTCCCGCGAAGGGCGAAGAGCTCGTCGCGAAGCTTTGCCGCAGTTTCGAAATCGAGTTCGGAGGCGGCAGCGCGCATTTGCTCCTCGATTATGGCGGCCTTTTCTGCCCGCTCGGCTTCGGGCATTTCATCCTTGAGGTTCTTTTTGCTTGAGACTTCGATTACGTCCCGTATTTCCTTGATGATGGTCTTGGGGGTGATGCCGTGCGCTTCGTTGAATTCCTGCTGGAGCGTGCGCCTGCGAGTCGTTTCGTCGATGGCAGTGCGCATGGAGTCGGTTGTAACGTCCGCGTACATGATAACCCTGCTCTCTACGTTTCTGGCGGCGCGCCCTATGGTCTGGATGAGGGAGGTGGAAGAGCGTAAAAAGCCTTCCTTGTCCGCATCCAGTATGGCGACGAGGGCGACCTCTGGAAGGTCCAGCCCTTCGCGGAGCAGGTTTATACCCACGAGCACGTCAAACTCACCCAGGCGAAGGTCGCGTATTATCTCCATGCGCTCAATGGTCTCTATGTCGGAGTGCATATACCGCACCTTGACGTCCATGGACTCAAGATATTCTGTCAGGTTTTCAGCCATCCGCTTGGTAAGCGTAGTCACCAGTGTGCGGAAGCCCTTTTTTGCGGTCTTTCTTATTTCGCCGAGGAGGTCGTCCACCTGGCCGCTCACGGGGCGCACCTCGACTATGGGGTCGAGCAGTCCTGTGGGGCGGATGATCTGCTCGACTATCTCGCCGCCCGTCCGCTCGAGTTCGTAATCCCCGGGTGTGGCGGAAACGTATATCCGCTGACCGATTCGGGCAAGAAACTCTTCGAATTTGAGGGGTCTGTTGTCGTACGCGGCGGGCAGTCGGAAGCCATAGTCCACCAAGGACTGTTTTCTCGATCTGTCCCCCCCGTACATGGCGCGCACTTGGGGGAGAGAAACGTGGGATTCGTCCACTATGAGCAGGAACTTGTCCGGGAAGTAGTCTATGAGCGTATAGGGCGGTTCGCCGGGCTTCCTGCCGTCAAAATAGCGAGAATAATTCTCAATGCCCGAGCAATAGCCGATTTCGCGCATCATCTCCAGATCGTAGATCGTGCGTTGGCGCAGGCGCTGCTCCTCGACGAGCTTCTTTTCGGCAAGAAACTCGTCGAGCCTCAATTCTAGGTCGCGCTCTATCTGCTTGAGCGCGGGCTCCATTTTTTCGCGGCTAGTCGCGTAGTGGCTGGCGGGGAATATCGCAGCGTGGTTCAGATTGGAGACCACCGCTCCCGTCACCGCGGATATTTCGCTTAGCCTGTCTATCTCGTCGCCGAAAAACTCCACGCGAATTGCGGTTTTTTCCGAATTGGCGGGCAGTATTTCCAGCACGTCCCCCCGTACGCGGAATGTGCCGCGCACCAGGTCAAAATCGTTGCGTTCGTACTGTATGTCCACAAGGTTACTAATGACCTCGTCGCGGTCGATGCGCATGCCCGGGCGCAGAGATATGGAAAGCTTTAGGTACTCCGAAGGGTCGCCTAGGCCGTAAATACAGCTAACCGAAGCGACTATTATAACGTCCTTGCGCTCGTTGAGCGCGCAGGTCGCGCTGTGCCGGAGCTTGTCTATCTCGTCGTTAACGGTGGCAGCCTTTTCGATGTACGAGTCCGAGGAGGCAATGTACGCTTCTGGCTGGTAATAGTCGTAATACGAAACAAAGTACTCCACCGCAGAGTCGGGGAAGAAAGCCTTAAACTCGTTGCAGAGCTGTGCGGCGAGCGTCTTGTTGTGCGCCAGCACCAATGTGGGTAGCTGCACCCTTTCGATTACGTTTGCCATGGTAAAGGTCTTTCCCGAGCCGGTAACGCCAAGCAATACCTGGGTTTCCTTGCCCTCGTTAAGACCTTTGACCAACGCATCGACAGCCTGCGGTTGGTCGCCCGCAAGCTGGTAGTCCGATACGATTTTGAACTCGTTCATATTGCCCTCCGTCAATGCCCTACCATTCTACCAGAATCATATAGGATTTCAAGAGAACGCGAACACTTTTTCCCGTTTTGCCATGTAAAATAAATATGGCGGCCCCGAAAGACCGCCTGTTTGTTCCCTAACATGGGTTATCTGTAACTTATTACCTCATCAAAGGAGAGCAGGCGCACGCCGCCTTCGTTGAATACCTTGATCGCGTGGGTTGGATCGTCCACCCGAAAGAGAATCACGCACTGGTCACCCACATGGCGCACAAAGGAATAAAGGTATTCCACGCTTATGCCCGCGTCGCGCAGCTTTTCGAGAGCTACGGCAAGACCGCCAGGCTCGTCGTCTATCGCTACAGCAAGCACCTCGGTGACGGTTACGGCGTAATTGGCCTCGCGGAGCACCTTGACCGCCTTGTCGGTGTCGTCCACAATCGCCCTTAATATGCCGAAACTCGTGGTGTCCGCAATGGTGACGGCGACCATATCTATCCCGTTTTCGCCAAGCAGACGGCAGAATTCGGCAAGACGACCTTTTCGGTTTTCTATAAATACGGAAATCTGGCGGATGAACATTTGATACCTCCGGTTGGTAGAAGGGAAAAAGCGGCGAGTGCTCGCCGGCGCCGAATACTCTTTAGACTATATTTTACTACTTAAGTGTTCAAAAGGCAACGCTCGATGGAAAGTATTGAGAATTTAGCGTAATTCTAGCGCCTGCCGCTGGTCTTTTTCTAGCGGCAGGCGCGGTGTAAATCTAATTGTACTGGCGTTTAATCAATCGTACACCTTGCGAAGGTCTGTGACGCGCTTTGCCTTGCCCTCGCTGCGCTCTATGGTGTTGGGCTGGACGAGATGCACGTTGGCGGCAAGGCCGAGGGTCGCGTGGATGCCCTTTTCGATTTCGGAGCGCAGTTTTTCTACGGTGCGCACCTCGTCGAGGGGCATATCCGGCGCGAGCTCCACCTCGATATCCAGCGTGTCCAGATTATTCTTTCTGTCTACTATAATGCGGTAATGGGGCATAATGCCCTTCAGCCCTGCAAGTACAGATTCTATCTGGCTGGGGAATACGTTGACCCCGCGGATTATCAGCATATCGTCGCTTCTGCCCTTCAGGCGGTCTATGCGCCTGTGCGTGCGGCCGCATGTGCAGGGTTCGGGTATTATGCGGGTAATGTCCCTCGTCCTGTACCGTAGGGTGGGCATACCTGTGCGGTTGATGGTGGTGATGACCAGCTCGCCGTATTCGCCGTCGGGCATGGGCTCGAGAGTCTCGGGGTCGAGTATCTCGAATATGAAGTTGTCTTCCCAGAAGTGCAAACCATGCTTCGCTTCGATGCATTCGACGGCAACGCCGGGACCCGAGGTTTCGGAAAGCCCGTAGATGTCCATCGCGTCTATGCCGAGCAGCTGCTCTATCCTTTTGCGCATCTCCTCCGTCCAAGGCTCCGCGCCGAATATCCCTATGCGAAGGGAAAGTTCGTCGGGGGAAATGCCCTGCTTTTGCAGCGCTTCGCCTAGGTATAGGGCATAGCTGGGCGTGCAGCAAAGCACTGTGGGATTGAGATCCTGCATCAGCATTAGCTGGCGGGAAGTGTTGCCCGAGGACGCGGGGATGACGGTCATGCCGAACAGCTCGCAACCGTCGTGCAGCCCTAGTCCGCCGGTGAACAACCCGTAGCCATAGGCTATCTGGGCGATATCCTTTTGCGTGCACCCTGCGGCACCCAGGGAGCGGGCGACGCATTCCGACCACATGTCGAGGTCGTGCCGGGTGCAGCCTACGACTGTCGGCTTGCCTGTGGTGCCCGAGGAGACGTGGTAACGGACAATCTGCTCAGTGGGTGCAGAGAAGATGCCGTCGGGGTAATTGTCCCTAAGGTCATATTTTATGGTGAAGGGCAGGCGGCGGAGGTCGTCCAGAGTCTTAATTTGCTCGGGTGCAACGCCTGCCTCGTCCAGCCGCTTCTTGTAGAAAGGCGAATGGTCGTAAAGATGCTGAACGGTGTTGCGCAGCCTGTATTGCTGCAAAAGCTGGAGCTGATCCCGGGGCATCAACTCTATCTTTGGATTGTATATGGTCTGGGAAGCCATGTAGGTACCTCTTTTCGCGTCCGTACGGACGAGTATGAGTGACTAGCCCGTACTTGGGCGAAGTGTCAGTCGGCTAGGGCGCGACCCTTCGCAAAAGCGGCAAGGTTCATGTCGATGAACCTGGGCTTGATAAGCGCTCTTATTGCGTCCTCGTAAAGCTCAGGCGCAAAGGGCAGGAACTTCGAAAGGACGCCTAGCATTACGACGTTCGCCGCCCGCGGGCTGCCGCATTCTACGGCCATGGAAAGCGCGTCCACCGCGACGGTCTTCGTCGAGGACTTGATGGTTTCCAATGCGTCCTCCGGGTACTTGGCGGCGCCCGTTATTACGGGCATGGGCAGTATCTTCTGGTTGTTGAGTATCATGGTTCCGCCCTCTTTCAAGTAGGGCAGTGCGCGCAGAGCCTCCAGCCGCTCAAACGCGAGTACAGCGTCCGCGCCGCCCTGTTCGACCAAGGGGGCATAAACCGTTTCGCCCTCTTTGGAGATGCGCACGTGGGTGATTACCGAACCGCCGCGCTGGCTCATGCCGTGTACTTCGCTGACCTTGGTGTCCAGACCGGAAGCGACCGCGATGTGGCCGAGTATCTTGCTGGCTAGCAGAGTGCCCTGACCGCCTACGCCTACTATTACTATCTGAATCATTCCTCTGCTCCTCCTTTGATTGCTCCTTTGGGGCAGACCTTGGGGCAAAGACCACAGCCGTTGCAAAGGGACTTGTCTATCGATGGACCGTTGCCCTGGTCGACTATCGCCGGGCAACCCAATTGCATGCAGGCGCCGCACTTGATGCAGTCCTCAGTAATGTGCAGCGCGGGCTGGGGCTTGACGCATTTCAAGAGGGCGCAGGGACGCTTCGCTATAATGACGGAAAGCTCATCCGCCGCGAGTTCAGCTTTAACTAGAGCTGTGAACTCCTTTAGGTTGAAGGGATCCGCGATGGATACGCGCTTGATGCCCAGCGACTCGCATAGCTTGACGAGGTCTATGCAGGGCGCGATGTCGCCCTTGAGGTTCTTGCCCGTGGTGGGATTCTCCTGGTGGCCGGTCATGCCGGTGGTGGAGTTGTCCGCGATTATCACGACGCCGGTGCTCTCGTTATACACAGCGTTGATGAGCCCCGTCACGCCGGAATGCATGAATGTGGAATCGCCTATGAGCGCGACGGTCTTCTCGGCAAAGCCGCGCCCGCGCGCTTTTTCGCCTCCGTGCGCCATGCCAATGGACGCCCCCATGCAGACTACTGTGTCTACTGCGTTGAGGGGCGCCATGGCGCCGAGGGTGTAGCAGCCGATGTCCGCCGAAACGCGCACGCCTAGCTTGTGCAGCACGTAGAACAGCCCTCTGTGGGGGCAGCCGGGGCAGAGCACCGGTGGGCGGCCGGGAATATTTTGAGTCTCCTGGGGGCCGGGGTCGGGGGCGCCCGCAAACAGGTGCGCAATCTTCCTTGCAAAGAGCTCGCCCTGCACGCCTGTCTTCTCTTTGCCGGTTGCGGCAAAGCCCTTGGCTTTGATCGCTTCTTCGAAGAAAGGTTCTCCGTCCTCTATGACTACCAACTTTTCGACGTAGTCCGAAAGCTGCTCAACCAGCTCGAAGGGCAGGGGATATACCATGCCCAGCTTGAGCACAGAGGCTCTGGGCAGCGCTTCCTTGACGTACTGATAAGCCGCTCCTGAGCAGACGACGCCCAGTTCTTTACCCGAAAGCTCCAGTTTATTGAGGTCTATAAAGCCGTTGCAGTCGGCCAGCAGTTTGTTTTCCCGCTGTTCGACGACGACGTGCCTGCCCTTTGCGAAGCCGGGCATCATGACGTATTTTCTGGGGTTCTTTTCGAGGTCTTTCAGGGGGCGTTCTTCGCGCTCGCCAAGTTCAACAAGGCTTCTCGCGTGGGCGATACGGGTGGTGACGCGAAGCAGCACAGGCGTATCGTATTCCTCGGAAATTTCGAATGCGCGCTTTACCATGGACTTGCACTCGGCGCTGTCCGACGCTTCCAGCATGGGAATGTGGGCGGCCTTGGCGTAATTCCTGCTGTCCTGTTCGTTCTGGCTAGAGTGCATTCCCGGGTCATCCGCCACGACTATGACCAGACCGGCGTTGATGCCGGTGTAAGATACGGTAAACAGCGGGTCTGCCGCTACATTCAGACCGACGTGCTTCATGCAGCACATCGTGCGCGCTCCTGCTACCGCCGCGCCTATGCCTACCTCGAGCGCAACTTTTTCGTTAGGCGCCCATTCGGCGTAAATCCCGTCATACTTGACGGCGCACTCGGTCATTTCGGTGCTTGGGGTGCCGGGATAGGAGGACACGACGCGCACTCCCGCTTCGTAAGCTCCTCGGACAATCGCCTCGTTGCCCAACATCAGTTCTTTCATAAAATTCACCTCGGATTCTTTGCTCTCTTTGCCTTGCCCTAGCAACGCTTGTGCGCGTTAGGGGGAACCAGCGCAATCCTTGCGTCAAGCTTTTTTCGACGCGCAGTTGGTGCTGTATCTTTTGCTGGACTGCTTCAAGATTGCTCTGCTTTTCGAGCGGGGAGTAATCGGGAAGCTCGACTAAGACCTACAGCTTGTCCAGATAATTCTATATGATGACGGTTCGTTCGCAAAGCGTACCCATGCCCTTGACGGTCATCAGCAAGCCATTACTACCATACTACAATTTCAGAGTATACCGCAAAAACAAATTTATGAACAGCATAAATAGTTCAATATTCGAGACAGAGTGGCGGTAAAATCAAGCAAAACAGCCGTTTTTGGACTTTTCGCGCGAATAAAGCGTTAAATTGCGTGTTGTGTGTGGGATATGATGGAGACATACCGAGTCGCGGGGAATAGCACTTTGCCCTTGAGCGAAGTTGAAATTAGCAGTATATTATCATGAATAATAATAAATACTTGATGAAGCCGGTTCGGGAACAAGAGGTCGTAAAGTAAAACCCTGCAAGACTCTTTATATATACCGATTTAATTTAACTTGCGCGGAACAAAGAGGGGGAGCGAAGTTCGTTTTCCCTTTACACTATTTCGATGATGTGTATCTGGGGATGAGCCATAAAACGTATGGGCAAAAGCGTGGTCCCCAGCCCGTTGGAATAAAGCGTAGGGACGCCGACGACATCCTGCCATTGTGAGCGGAAAGCGGGCATAGGCCTGTCCGCCAACGGACTGTACAAGCCGAACAATGTCACCTGACCACCGTGGGTGTGCCCGCACAGGGCGAGGTCAACCCTGTTGCCCGAAACCGCGGATTTGACAGCGCGCGGGTTGTGGGAAACGAGCACTGTAAAGTCCGCTTTGCCGCTGTTTTTCAGTGCGGCTTCGCCGTTTGGTGAACCTTCCTGGTAATCTGTCAGACCGGCGACATGCAAAACTCCGCCTTTGTAGTTCACAGATACACCTTCGTCGTCCAAAAGCTTTATAGGCAGACCCGAAAGGGAGGATTCCAAATCATAGTTGTAATCGTGGTTGCCTCGAACGGCATATATGCCAAGGGGCACTTCGACAGCCGCGCACAGCTCCAGCGCTTTTGACGCAAAGTGCGTAGCGTCCGCATAATCCCCGCCGAGTATGAGTATGTCCGGCTTTTGTGCGCCCAGTCGCTTGACCGCTTTTGCAGCTCGAGATAGGGAGGGCTTTCCCTGGCAGTGAAGGTCAGACACGAAGGCGAACTTCAAACCTGCGAGGGAAGCGGGACCCTTGACTTCGCTTTTCTTAAGACATACGCAAAAAGGTTCGATGAAAATTACTGCGAAAAAGAAAACAGCAATTACCGCAATGATTGTCATATATGTGATACCAAACGTTGGGATTCGGGCGCGCCCACAGACTTTACCATGATTACGTCCGCTACTATGGTTGGGGGGTAGGTTTCGCGCACCCCGCCCTCGGGGTCGACGGAAACGAAGAGCAAATCGCCTGCGTTGAGCTTTTTGAAAGAGGTCTTTCCACTGGGAGTTACGGCTTTTTTGACCTTTTCCAGCGAAATTATAACCGTTGAATTGGGGTCATTGAACAGCGTGCAGGTTAATGAGACGGGGTCGCCACCCTCATTAAAAGTTATCTCCCGCAAAAAGACTTCGTATTCGAAGGTTACGTCGTCCTTTCCCGAGGGCAGAAATACCGCCAAGGCACAGGCGAGCACCAGTGCAGCGAATATCTCTAGAGCTAGCAGGGAGGTTTTTTTATCCATTCGAATCTACCTTTTTGTAAAGTACTGCCGAAAGGGCAGGTAGGGTAAAGCGGGCAACGCTATTTCTTACGCTAACAGGGGCAAATTTACCGCCTATGGACGCGATAGAGCAATATTCGCCATCTACATCGGTCAACTGCTCATAATCGCCGCCGTGCATTAGGGCTGAACCGTCCACCACTGCGCCGGCGGGTTTATCGCTCCTATTTGCAAGCAGAATAAAAGTCCCATTTTCTGCGGGTTCGCCCAGAGCGTCCTTACCGTCGAGAATAAATCTCAACGCGAAAAACACGTCCCTGTGGGGTGATGCCAGCGCCATGCGACCGGTGCGAAGGGCGGTGTGCTCGTTCCTGGTGCGCGCCCATTTGCCGACGATGTCTTGCAGGGTTGTATCCTCCTTGCCCCAGGGGAAGGGTGTGCGGTTGAAGGGATCCATGCACCCCTCCACGCCCGCTTCGTCCCCGTAATACACGCAGGGCACTCCGGGCAGGCTCATCTGAACCGCGGTTGCGAGCGCCATGAGGCGAAGCGCTTTTCGCCTAGCCCTTGGCGTAAGCGAAAATTGCGACTGCTTATCCCGCCCGAGGGGGGAATCCTTGTCAGGACCGCCCCCTAGGAGAGTCAATGCTCGGGGAACGTCGTGACTGGAGAGCAGGTTGAGGCAGGAATAGAAAAAGGGCGGAGGGTAATTCTCCCGCAGAGTTTCGAGGGAATCCACCAAAGACTCGGAGGGTATTCTCCCCCTGAAAAAGTCCAAAACGGCGGTGCGGAAGGGATAATTCATAACGGAATCCAGTTCCTCGCCCATGACGTACTGCCTTTGTGTTCCCATTGAGTATTTGTTTGATGCCTCTTCCCAAACTTCGCCAAGCAATACGGCTTCTGGCTGCTCTTTTTTTAGCTCTTTGCGGAGTAGTGCGATGAACTCGTCGGGCAATTCATCGGCAACGTCCAGCCGCCAGCCACGCGCGCCCGCTTGAATCCACTTCCTGAGTATTGCGTCCTCTCCGGTGGCGATGAATTTAGTATACGAGGGGTTGAGCTCGTCGACCTCGGGCAGGGATGAGAATCCCCACCAGCTCCTGTATGAATCCGGGTAGCGGTAGAATTCGTACCACTGGTAATAGGGGGAATCGACGGAATTAGCAGCGCCGTCCACAGGGTACCTGCAGTATTTGTTGAAATACAGACTGTCGTCTCCGGTATGGCTGAAAACGCCGTCCAGCATAACGCGTATTCCCAGCCGCTCCGCTTCCTCGCACAGGTTGCGAAAATCCTCCTCGGTGCCGTACATCGGGTCGACCTTTGAGTAATCGCCGGTGTTGTATTTGTGGTTGCTGGGCGATTCGAATATGGGCGAGAGGTATATGACCCCTACCCCCATTTCCGAAAGATAGGGGAGCTTTTGTGTTATGCCTGCAAGATCCCCACCGTAAAAATCGCAGGGGTCATAATGAGTTTTGCCGGGAAGGGGGGTATACATAACAGGCTCCGACCAATCGAAGTGCTTGACTATCGCCCTCCCCTTGGATTCGTGGTATTCCGAGCGGGCAAGACCGCCCAAATCGTCGCTCTTGTGGAACCTATCCACGAATATATGGTAGGCAACGCAGTGTTTAAACCAGTTCGGGGTCTCGAACGCCGCGTCGTAAACGGTTACTTGAAAGGGAATGGGAAAGTCTGTGGAAAGCGCTCCGTCCTTGCCGTAATAGAGCAGATGCTTGCCATCGTTGATCACAAACCAGTAGTATGCAACGCCTTTTTCGTCAAATCTGAAGGACGCTTCCCGGGCGGGTCTGCCGTCTATATTTAGCTTATCCATAAGCACGACGTCTTCGCCCAAAGCGTCCTTCGTGCACAGCAGACAATACGATTCTGCGAATCGCTCGGACAGAAAAAGCCTTAGTCTGACTGTGGTCTTTTCGGTTACTGCGCCGCTAGGCAGGCGGCAGTCGGTGCGGCGAGAATCGTGGAACGCATCCGCCGCGGCAAAATGAAGGGACATTGGCGATCCTTTCGGAATAAAATCAGATAGCCCAACCCATTATCTGATGGGTAAGGCTTTTCTGGCGGTGAGGATTATCTGGGAAGCCAAATTCTAGAAGGGTAGCTTGTCGAGCTTCCAAATTTTTTCGTTGTAATCCTCTATCGAGCGGTCGCTGGAGAAGTAACCCGCCCGGGCTGTATTCAGTACGGACATGCGCTGCCAGCGCTTCGTATCGCAGTACGCTGTGCGCAATTTCGCGTGGCATTCGGAATATGTGGGAAAGTCCTTCAGCACCAGATAAGGGTCGGCGCGGGTGCCGTTTTCGCCGAACAGCAGCACGTGGTAAAGGTCGTTGAACACCCGGGTGCCGTTTAAATCAAGCTCGCCGTTTATCAGGTAATCCATAGCGCGGCGTATGAGCGCATTGCTCTCGTACGCCTTGCCGGAGCTGTAATTCGCGTAGCGGTTCAGCCTCTCTACTTCCTGGGCGGTGAGACCGAATATGAATATGTTATCGTCGCCCACCTGTTCTTTTATCTCGACATTCGCGCCATCCAGCGTTCCTATGGTAACCGCGCCGTTGAGCATGAACTTCATGTTGCCGGTGCCGCTGGCCTCCTTGCCGGCAGTGGAAATCTGCTCGGAAACGTCCGCTGCGGGAATGAGTATCTCTGCCGCAGTGACGTTGTAATTTTCGACGAATACGACGTTGAGCCTCTCCCTTACGCGGCTTGGCGCCATCGAAATCTTGTGGGAAAGCACGTTGGCAAGCTTTATAATCTGCTTTGCCATGGTGTAATTCGCTGATGCTTTCGCCGCGAATATGAAGGTTACGGGGGTCATCTCGAAGGAAGAGTCGTTCATGAGCCTATCGTATAGGCTTATTATGTGCAAGAGGTTCATAAGCTGGCGCTTGTATTCGTGGGCGCGCTTGGACTGAACGTCGAACACCATCGAAGGGTCGATTGTTATGCCCTGCTTTTGTTGTAGCCAATCGGCAAAGCGGCGCTTATTCTCCAGCTTGACGTCGGCAAAGCGCTGCAAAAATGCGGAATCATCCGCCAAAGGCTCGAGTTTGTTCAATGCGCTAAGATCTTGCTTGTAATCCTCGCCTATCGAATCGTCCAACAGCTTGCAGAGCGCGGGGTTCGCGTTCAGCAGCCAGCGGCGCGGGGTTATGCCGTTGGTTATGCTGGTGAACTTCCAGGGCTCCACCATGAAGAAGTTCTTAAAAACGTCTCTCTTGAGTATTTCGCCGTGCAATTGGGAAACTCCGTTGACGTGATCGCTCATGGCAACGCAGAGGTTCGCCATGCGTATCTCGTTATAGCCGACTATCGCCATAGAGCCTATTTTATCCCATTGACCGGGGTAAAATTTCCAGAGCTTGGCACAGTAATCCTCGTTGATGCCATGCACTATGGCGTATATGCGCGGAAGCAGTTCCTTGAAGAGCTGTTCCGGCCATTTTTCCAGCGCTTCGGACAAAACTGTGTGGTTAGTGTATCCGAATACTTTTTTACATATATTGCAGGAGGCCTCCCAGTCCATGCCTTCCTCGTCTATCATGATGCGCAAAAGCTCGGGTATGGCGAGGGCGGGGTGTGTGTCGTTTATCTGGATGCAGACTTTATCCGCAAGATTGTATAGGGAGCCATAGCACCTTTTGTGCTCGCGCACGATGTATTGTATGGTCGCACTGGTGAAGAAATAATGCTGCTTCAAGCGAAGGCTCTTGCCCTCCTTGTGATTCTCTGCGGGGTACAGCACTTTGCTGATAACCTCGGCGAGCTCCCTGTCCTCCACGGCGCGGACGTATTCCCCGCGGGAGAAGCTCTCCATGTCTATCTGCTTAGGGGAGTGAGCCGACCACAATCGCAAGGTGCCGACATTATCCGTTCCGTAGCCCAGCACCGGAAGGTCGAAGGGTATGGCTTCGACGACAGAATAATCGGTATGGTGAACTTTGAGTACGCCGTCTACGTATTCCTCGGTGAGCTTACCCCCAAAGCGCACGGAGAATTCGTCCTCGTATACGGGGGTTTCCCAGGGGTAGCCCCCCATATCGTCCAACCAGTCGTCGGGTATTTCCACTTGGGCGTCGTTTATTATCCTCTGGCGGAAAAGGCCGTATTCGTACCTTATGCCGCAACCCATGGCGGGGTAGTTGAGCGTCGCAAGGGAATCGAGAAAGCAGCTTGCCAGCCGCCCGAGCCCGCCGTTGCCAAGGCCGGGGTCCGCCTCGATGTCCTCGATCTCGTTGATGGAAATTCCAAGCTCCATAAGCGCCTCGGCGTACATATCGGTTTTACCGAGTGCTATGAGATTATTGCTCATAGCGCGACCGGGCAGAAATTCGACCGAGAGGTAATAGAGCTTCTTGCCGCCGTGTTCGGCTTCTATTTCTTTCGTTTTGACCCAGCGATCCATTATCTCCTCCCTGGCAACTTGGACACAGGCGAGATATATTTGCGTTTTATTGGCGGTCTTGACCGTCTTGCCGAACTGGTTGCGCAGATTCGACTTTATTCCATCTATAATCTGCTGCTTGCGTTCGTGTTTATTTAACATATGAATGCTCCTTTCGGACTTTTAAACAAATTTATTTATTCGATTATACCATATCGCCTTTTTATTGTCACCAGACGCGATATAGGGCGGTTTATTCCGAAGTCGCGGGAATTTGCCCGTTTTTTGCCCGAGAGGATGAGTGAAAAAAGTGCGCGGAGAACCATCCTCCGCGCACGTATTGTGATAAGAGCATTGTATGTCTGAGAGGTAGTTTAGGTGCAGATTCATGCGCCGTCGTGCGCTGCCCAGATGTAAAATGAGGCGATGCTCCCGTAGGGCGAGAACTTCCTGCCATACTCCGCGAAGCGCTCCCTAGAAACCTCGCTTAGCCCGTACAGCTTGCATAATCCGCTCCTGAGCCCCGCGTCCTCGTAGGAGAAAATATCCTTCCTTCCTAGGGAGAACAAAAGCAGCATGTCAGCCGTCCACTGCCCCACACCCCGAAGGGATACGAGTTTTTCGCGAAACTGCTCGTCTGTAAGCGCCTGCGCGCCAGACAGCCCGCCCGCAAGGGCGAAATTTGCCGCTTCTTTTATGTATTGTGCTTTTCTGCCGGATATTCCGAAAGCGCGAAGAGTGCTCTCCTCCGCGTTTGAGAGCTTTAGGGGGTCTATGCCGTCAAAGCCATCTAGAAAACGCGTCCAGATAGACTGGTGTGCTTTTGTGGAAATCTGCTGACCTATTATAGAGTGCACAAGGGCGGCAAAAAGGTCGGGCATAAGCTCGTACCGGGGTCTGGGTATGCGCGCAATGAGGGCAGCCATGGCCTCATCCGCTTGGGAGAGGTGTGCGAGCTCCTTTTCGCCGTAGGGGAATAGCAGTGTGTTTTCTTGTTCG
>CALNBC010000393.1 GCA_937874755.1 uncultured Clostridia bacterium | reverse complement strand
CAACCGCGCGCTGCTTTCCGTTTCGGAAAAGGTCTACGTCGTGGCGGATTCCTCTAAGTGTAACAAGCTTTCCCTCTACGGCATGGCAAAGCTGGACGAGGCGAACGCCTTCATCGTGGACGACGCTTTCCCGGAAAACTACAGGAAGTACATGGCGCTCAACGACATAGACGTCATTTAGTCGTTGGGGAATCCGAACATAATGCGAACACAAAACGGACGGTGAAAAGCACATCGCCCGTTTTTTGCCCTGTATTTTAGATCATGGCTGGATACAGTGGTTCAAATTTCGCCCAGTATAATATTATAACCGCCAATCTACTTGACTGCGAGCCGTCCGTTTTCCCTGTAATACTCTATCGTCTCGCGCACACCTTCTCCGGCGACGCCCTTGGCTATATACCCATTTCTGGACTTGATCAAATCCAACACCCGCGGGTCGGCGTTTGAAACAGTCGCCGCTTCGAACCCGTAAAGGTCGTCGAGCATGTCCGAATCGTTGAGCGAGTCGCCCATGGTCAGTATTTCGGTAGGCTGAATCCCTGCGTGCTTGGCTACGGATAGCAAAGTGCGTCCTTTGCCCGTATTGCTGGGCAGCACCTGCACCTGCACTGTGTTGCGATGCAACTTGAAATCCCGCTCACCGAAGTATTCGGGCAGTAAATCAAGCGCCTTCTGGGCGCTCTCGACATCGGCGTAGGTCATCTCCAGCGCGAAGGTGGAGAAAATGACCCAGAATTCCGGACCCGCCGAGTGCTCACGCAAGAATCCGAGTATTGAGCGGGTCTCCTCGGCGATGTCCATAGCGAAATCGTCGAGCATTTTGCGCATGGGGTCGTTGTGGTCGGACTGGGGTATAAACTCGCCGCCATTCTTCCAGAAGATGTGGTTTTCCTCCGCCACGAAAAAGCTGGGGAATAGCGAATCTGCGCCAATCTTCAGGTCTTTGAGTATCTTTATCATCTCCCAGTGGGCGCGACCCGTGTCTATGCCGATGTACATCCCCTTGCCTATGAGCTCTTCGAACAGCTCTAGCGTCTTGGGCGGCACATAGCTTCCATCGGGGCGGTGTTCCACCAGTGTTCCGTCCAAATCCAATGCGACCATTTTAATCATTGCGGTGCTTCCTCCATAGCATTTGTTTGCAGGTTCGTCTAAAGTAACTTCGAAAACGAAAACTAAACTTCGTCAATATTTATTATCTTTTCGACAAAAAGCAGAATTATCCTGTCGTCTGTTCGCACATTAGCATAATTTTGGTACATATTGAGATTACCACATATTCACCGGCGAATCCAATGCAAATGCAAACCCGGACTCCGCAATAGACGAAGTCCGGCAAAACGCTGTTTTGAATTTAGATAGGATACAGCAGCTGGTAGGAGCTGAGCGAATCAGTCCAAGCCGAGTGCCTCCTTGACACCTTCGATTATGGCATCCGAAGTGATGGTCGCCCCCGTTACTGTATCCACATCAGGAGAGTTGGCGGTCACTATGGCGGGAGGAATCTGATCGATTGCCAAAGTGCCTATTCCTTCGGTCTCGCGGTGCTCCGTAACGGCAACCTCGGTTATATTGCCGCCCGAAACGGTAACGCTGACCGCGACCTTGCCGTCCATACCTTCGCCCGCGCCCTCAAAGGTACCGTCGGGGTAAGAGTTCTCGGGGGTGACCGGCGCGGGGGTCGGGTTGCTCTGTGCGGGCGTTTCAACCACGGGTGCCTCGGCGATTATATCCGGGGATTCGCTGGGCTTCGCCGCGAGCTGTGAGCAGCCTGCGAACAGCCCTGCAACTAGCATAATGGCGAGAATTATCATCTGTTTTTTCATTGAGTTTTCTCACACTGTAACGGCACTTATGCCCAGTCTTCCTTTTCGCTTTCGATGATTGTGTTCGCCGCGATGTATCCGCAGGTGAACCCTATGCCCAGCGTGCCGCCCGCGCCGCCGTATGCCTTGCCGGGGCCGCCCGCGCCGGTGCCGTTGCCGCAGCCATAAAGGCGCTTGATCACGTTACCGCTGATGTGCTTGATCTGCGCCTTGCCGTTGATGCGCGGACCGCCGCAGGTGCCCAGGGTGCAGGGCGCGACCTTGCCGGCATAGAACGGGGGCTTTTCGATCTTGCCCAAAGTCCTGTACACGTTGTCTTCGGTGGTTTTGACGTTTCTCTGGAAGAATATGCGGTCAAACGCGCTGTCTCCGCGATAGAAGTCGTCGTCGTGCCCTTTTTCGACGAAGCCGTTGAAGCGCTCGATTTCGCCGAGGAATTTTTCCTTGTTTACTCCAATCTTATCCGCGAGCTCTTCGAGGGTATCCGCGCCTATGAAATACGGGAATATTCCGCGCTCGTCGACGTCACCTTCAAATGCGCCGTTGGGGAAGCCCGCTTCCACAGCCTGCTGGTCGCACACCGTCCATGCGGGGACGTTGGTGAGCAGGTTGTCGCCATAGGTGTTGACGTGGCCGAATTGCCTGTTCTGGGTAGCATAGTCCGCAGCTTCGTTCATAAAGCGGCGACCGTCCATGTTGACCATTATGACGTGGGGGTTGTGGTGCTCGAACACGATGTTGGCGGGCGCGCCATTTTCGCGCTGTTCCTTTGCTTTTTCTTCGTAGCACACGATGCCGAACTGGTAGCACATATTGGTGAGTTCCGGTCCGAGCGCCTGCACTGCCTTGAAGGCGGTGCCGTCGTTGGTGCTGGTCGAGCAGGCGAACGCGTCCACAACGGTGGTGAAGTCGCGCTGCATATCCCAGTTCCATTCGAAGCCACCGGGTGCGAACAAGACTGCCTTGTTAGCCTTCATGGCGACTTTCTTGCCATCCTGCTCGGCGATTATGCCCAGTACCTCGGGAATTCCGTCATCGCCAAAGCGGTAGACGAATTCGGTCATCTTGGTGCTCGCCATTAGCTGCACGCCAAGCTGCTCCGCAATCTCGAGATAAGCAAGACGCCAGTTGGTAGCGCTGCGGTTGTAGTTGACGTTGTCGCCGCCGGGACGCCAGTCAACCGAACGACCTTCGACTATTCCACCCTCCCAGTGGGGATGATAGTCACCCAGTTCGGGGGATATGCAGTACTTGAGGCCGTACTGCGAATTTTCCATGAGAGGATCCATGAACTCGAGCATGGGGCCTACATTGTCGAGGAACGCATCGACTAGCTCGTCTTCGACATTGGAGTAGTTGCTGCCCTGGGCGATGTACTTTTTGGACAGCTCCTTGGAGTCGCCCCGTTCCTGCGCTTTAGGGTTGTTTGGCAGCCATAGGACAGCACCCGAGAAGCCTGCGGAACCACCGAGGGTGGGGTAAGCGTCTATAGCAATGACATCCAGCCCCGATTCCGCCAACTTGGCGACGCCGTACATGGAGGTGCCTGTGCCTATTACAACGACATCGGTCTCATAGTCCCACTTTGCGGGTTCGTTGAATACTTTCTTTTCGACGACCGTCTCAGTTATGACTTGGGGAGTTGCGACGGGAGCCGTCGCCGCTTCCTCTGTTGCGGCGGTTGCACATGCACCGAGCAGCCCTGCGCTGGCTACGCCTACGGCACCTGCGGCCGCGCCTTTGAGGAATTCTCTGCGAGATAGATTTTTGCTCATTTTTTCCCTCCTTGATGTGACTTTGGGCGATTAAGGGTGATAAAGAAATGTTGAACACGCGGATAACTCGGGTTATAATGCAAATTACACCCACACTGTTTGTTATTAGACTAACATTTGCGGGAATTCAAGTACATATTGATATTTATTAGGCACGTTAAATTGTTGTTTATACTGTTTTTTGGATTCGATGTTTTTTGTGTAAAGCGTCTGGTTATGTTAAACTTATACAGACATGTACATTTCTTATTATAATATGTAGACAGGGATATCGATATGCATATTAGATATTTAGAATGATTTATACTGGTTGCGGATTTGAAGAGCTTTTCCAAGGCGGCAAAGTTGCTTTTTCTATCTACTCCTGCTGTCACGCAACAGATAAACTCATTGGAAGAATTGCTACAATTTAGGTTATTCAACCGCAGCAACAAGGGCGCGTCTTTAACTGAAGCGGGCGCAACATTCTATGAAGACGCTCAAAAAATCGTGGAATTAGCCGGCGATGCGGTGGCAAAAGGGCGCGCCATCACAGAGAAAAAAACCAACAGCATTTCTGTCGGTGTAAGCGGACCGGTGTGTGCCAGCCTGCTTTCGGAGATCTGTCATGATTTTTGTGGGAGCTACCCCG
>CALNBC010000392.1 GCA_937874755.1 uncultured Clostridia bacterium | reverse complement strand
TACCCGGGCAAGCGCGAACATAGGCAACGCGGCGCCGGAGCGTTCTAAATCACCCGCTGCCGCAAGCGAAGCTTTTGAGCCGCACGAAGAACGAGTATTGCAGCAAACAGCAAAGCAGCTGCATGGGCAAACAACCCGTACCGAAACAGCAGACGCCCAAAGCGCCATTCGCGGCGCAAGCAGTATAAACTCGAGCGAAACGCCCCAAATGGTGCACGCGCAGCCCCCGCTTTCCAAGGTGGATTCGGCTCGCGGGCCGCAAAGCGAAACCCGGCGCACACCTTTTCGGGAATCGCCTTCATTCCGGTCTCTGCAAGAGGGAACACCGCGCTCACCCTTGCTAAAATCGCGCGCTGGACAGCCTTCGCAAAGGCAAATCGAGCGCAGCCCCATAAAAGACATGGCACTCGTTCACAACGATGCATTCGCGAAGGTAGCGCGCCGCGCTATCCGCAGCGCTTCGCCCGCGATGGCGAGTGCGAAGGGCAAATTAGCGGCAAATGTACACAACAGGGCATTGCGGCATACACCCCCCGCTTGGGGCGCTGCCCATACTTGGAGTATGAAGTTCGGCACAAAACGCGGCGTCGGAGCGCAAAACTCCATCTTTGCCCCTATAAGCATGGAGTATGCGAAGGCGTTATCGCCCGATGGAGCATATCAAAATCAGCGCGATACAGACGACTACCGGGAATCGTCCTATGTGCAATCCCTGCCCGACTGGGCGCGCAATTTCATCAGCGAAAGTTACCAAGAGGGCTTCGAACATCCCACCCCACAACCGACTATGCCGACAACGCAGCAAATGACGCCCGCCACAAAGGCCGCCCAGTCCCCGGCGAGCTACCCGCCGAACAGCGCTTGGATCTCGTCCGCGCAAAGCGAACCCCAGCAAGGGTGGGCGGCGCCGGGCTACGCGGGGGCGGCGCAGCTTTCCCACAAGAAGCGCGAGCTGACCGAGGGTGATAAGAGCGCGCCGCCGCTTCGCCTGAGCGACGCGGAAATCAAACGAATGGCCGACAAGGTGTACGGCATCATCGAGGAGCGAATTAGGCGCAACAGCCGAAGGATGGGCTTGTAACAGCCGGAAAGGAGCAGCGCGTGGTCATCGGACTGCCGAACCCAAACAGCATAATGCCATTGGCGAAGCTTTGTATCACCGACAAAGCTGCCAACAAGAAGATATACGCCATGTACAACCCGGAGACTTACGTCCAAGAACGCGGTGTGAAGTACAGCGAGATGTCGCCCCTTTCGTCAGATATGCCCAGCGCGCAGTTCGTGCACGGCATGAGCGAGACACTGCAAATGGAGCTTTTCTTCGACACCTATTGGGTGGGCGGTCTGGTCGGCGGCACAATGCTGGATAAGGCGCTGCTATTCGGCACCTCGATGCTGCCCGCGCCGCTCAAGCTGGATGTTCGGGATTACACCTCCAAGATATACGACCTTATGCTCATCAACGCGAGCAAGCACGTGCCCCCCCTTTTGAAAATCGAATGGTCATCGCTGCAGTTCGAGGGGCATCTCGTCAACTGCCAGCAAAAGTTCACCATGTTCAACCAGTTCGGAACACCTGTGCGCGCCGTCTTGAACGTGACCTTCAAGCAGTATGTGCCGCCGGGCAAGATTGCAAAGCTCAAGCCCAACGAATCGCCCGACACCGAAAAATACCGAACGGTTCACCAGGGTGACGCGCTGTGGAGCTTTTCCGAAAAGGAATACGGCCTGAGCACCCGGTGGCGCGTCATCGCCGATGCGAACGGCATAGTCAACCCGCGCAGCCTAGACAGCGGGCGCATGATAAAATTGCCGGCGCTCAAGGAATGAGGAGCATCCCATGGACAAGGGCACGCACACTTACGAAGAATTAGTAAAAAAATACGAAGATTTCCATGCACCCGCCTTTGAGGTGACCATAGGCACGAAGAAGCTCGACACCGCAAAAATCCAGTTTTCCTCTATAACTGTGGATATTGACGCGGGAGCAGATGCCAGCGGATGCAGCTTCACAATTGAATCGCAATACGATTATGCCAACAGCAAGTGGAATAACGAGCTGCTCGCCACCGTCAAGGTGGGCGAGAAGCTCATAATCAAGGCGGGGTACGTCAAAAGAGAAGAAGTATTCTACGGTTTTATAGACGACTTTACCATCAATTTCACCTCGAAGGGCGCACCCAGCATCGCGGTGACCGGCATAGACGCAAAAGGTTTCCTGATGAACGCCAACGACAAAAAATACATGAGCCAAAAGAAGACCCAGGACGTAATAAAAGAAATTTTGAACGTGTGCGTTTCCAAGGGATACGCAAAAAAGATAACCGTGGGCAGCATTGCGAATTACAACGCGGAGCTGATTCAGGAGGATATGGACGATTACCACTTTCTGTGCTTCATTGCGCAGAACTTCGGAATGAGCTTTTTCGTGGTGGACGGCGAGATAGTGTTCGACAATCTGATGAAGGACACAAAGACGATAACTACGCTCACCCTGGGCACAAGCCTTATCGAGTTTACCCGCCGCGCCTCGCTGCGCAACATCGTCGGAAAAGTTGTCGTGTACGGCATAGACCCCATAACCATGAAACCCATAAAAGGCGAGGCAAACAATACGAGCGACGGGGGAACGGGCGATGAAGCGGGCGATATCGCTCCCAAATTCGAGGGCATCGTCCACAAGGAGACCAGTATGTTCGTGCAGACCGCCGAGGAATGCAAGCGGCTAGCCCAAGAGCGGTTCAACGAACTGCAGCGCAACTTTATCAGCGGCACAGGGCGCTGCCTGGGGATTCCCGAGCTGATTCCCGGCAGGTACATCGAGCTCAAAGGACTGGACAACAAGAGCAGCGACAAGTACTTCATACATAAGGTGACCCACGAGTACAGCGATGACGGTTATTACACCACATTCCACGTAAAGGGGGCAAAGAGCAAATGAATCCCAATACAGACGGCCCTCAATCCTCCAAGACCGGACCTGTCATGCGCAAAAACGGCGTAATACTCGCGCAGGTTACCAACATCAAAGACCCCGACAAGCTCAACCGCGTCAAGTGCAAGCCCGTTTCCGCCGACGAGGACGTCGCCGAGACCGACTGGTGCTACTACCTCTCGCCCACCGCGGGAAACGGGTACGGCCAGATGTTTTTTCCCAGCGTGAACGACTTCGTGCTGCTGGGCTACATTGGCGGAGATGTGCACCACCCGATAATACTGGGCTTTTACTGGGCGAACGACAATGCCCCTCCCTATAAAATAGAGGACGGCAAGAACAACATTCGCTCCATAAAAACCCCGGCGGGCATAGAAATCAAGCTGGACGACGAGGCGAGCAAGGAGAAGCTCACCCTCACCACGCCGTCGGGCGCAGTCATACTGGTGGACGACGAGAACAAAAAGATTGAGCTGCGCGGCAAGGAAACCACCACGAAGCTGACCATAGAGTGGGAAAAAGGCGAGATAACCCTCGCCGCCGATAAAAAGCTCACCCTCAGCGCGGGGCAGACCAAGCTCGTGCTGGAATCGAGCGGCAACGCAACCTGCACTGCAAACAACAAAGTCAGCGCTTCGGGTGCGAGTGTCGAGCTGGAGGGCAAAGGCACCTTCAAGGCAAAGGCGCCCTCGGTCGAGATTGCGGGCGATGCCACCGTGAACGTCAAGGGCTCGGGAATTGTGACCATCAAGGGCGGCATGGTGCAGATAAACTAGGGTATTTGAATCTTGGAAGGATGTGACGGGATGGAAAGCAAGGATTTTCTGGGCGGAGGGCTTAAATTCCCGCTGCAGATAGACAAGCGAACGGGCAAACTCGCCATGGTGTTCCACGAGGAGGATATCGCGGAGGCCGTAGGCATCATCATACAGACAAGCAAAGGGGAGCGCGTCATGCGCTCGGACTTCGGCAGCAATGTGGCGGAATACGCCTTTGCGCCTCTGGCGCACTCGGCGAAGGAGACCATAGCCTACGATTTGCGCGAGCAGCTACTAATGCAGGAGCCGCGCATAATCGACGTTGGAGTTACTTGCCGCGATCAAAACGGCGTCACGGGCAGTTTGGTCGTTGAAGTTTCTTACACCGTGCGCAGCACAAACAACCGCTATAACAGGGTGTACCCCTTTTATACGACCGAGGGGGCGGAAGAATGAACGCGCTTATGCTTGACCCGAGGGACAAAGGGGAGCTCATGCAGCTCATAATCCGCCGCGCGCAGGAATACGCGCCCGAGTGGCGGTACGAGCGGGGCGATGCACAGGACCCCGGCGCGGCGATTGCGGCTCTTTTCTGCGAGTTTTTTAGTCAAACGATAGACAGATACAACCTTCTGCCCCAAAAGTACTACACTGAGTTCCTCAACCTGCTGGGCGCGCCCTCGCCCACCGTTACGCCCGCTTTGGGGCTTTTGCAGTTTGAGGCGGGGGGCGAAG
>CALNBC010000391.1 GCA_937874755.1 uncultured Clostridia bacterium | reverse complement strand
TACACGCGGCAACGCTTGGTGGTCGAATCGCTCTACCCCGAAACAGGCAGTCGCTTTGGGGGTACATTTCAGATAGGTAGCGGTGCGGAAGCGAAGAGCATCGAACAACTGCGCAGCAACTATATCGATAGGCAGCTTCGCGGTGAATACGCTGCTCTGGGAGAGTGGAGCACCCGCTCCGAGGAGCTTCAATTTATCGAGTCGATTTTAGATGAGACTGCGACAACTGGATCGCTCTCCACCACCCTGGCGGATTTTTATAAGAGCGTGGGCAAGCTAACCACCGAGCCGGACAGCATAGAAGTGCGCACAAACATGCAGCAGAACGGCATCAAGCTGTGCGAGAAGCTCAACTATTACTACGAAAAACTCATCGACGCTCAGGATTTGTATAACTCTACAATCAAGATAACCGTCGACGAGATGAACGACACGTTGACCGGAATAGCCAATTACAATAAACAAATCAGAACCTACGAAATGAATGGTCAACTGGCGAGTGAGCTTCGCGACAAGCGAAACACCCTGCTGGACAAACTTTCCCAAAGCGCCACTGTCACTTACTCCGAAGACAGCGAGGGCAAACTCTCGGTATTCGTCGAGGGGAACAAGCTGGTGGAGCATACCGATGCTGTTTACCTAAAAGCCATTCCTAAT
This sequence comes from uncultured Clostridia bacterium, assembly GCA_937874755.1. Lineage (GTDB taxonomy): Bacteria > Bacillota > Clostridia > Christensenellales > CALWSW01 > CALNBC01. The sequence continues at coordinate 6,261 of CALNBC010000391.1, read as the reverse complement.
AAAACGGGGGTCGTTTCGGGGAGCCCCGATTATTACTCGGTTTGCGTGGAAGACGAGTTGACGGGTACCGATGTCGAAATAGCATTGACAGGCGGAAAGCTCAAAGCTTATCAAGACCTTAGGGACAGTAACTTTGTGGATAATGTCGGCGTTCCCTATCTAATGGATCAAATCAACATACTCGCGAGAAGCATCGCTAAAGCCTTCAACGAGGTGCACGAAACAGGGTACACGATTCCCTATGATGCGGGAGTTTCAAATACGGGTGTAGCGTTTTTTGCGGATGCAGGCGGGAATTACGCCGATATAACCGCAGGAAACATCGCCCTTTCTGCCGATGTGCTCAGCAGCGCTTATAAAATTGCTGCTTCCAGCAATCCTGTCGACCTTTCTGCGGCAGACACTCAAAAAGGCAACAACGAGGTCGCCCTCGCCCTATACGGGTTGACCTCCAGCAACAAGGTGGCAGTCGTTGGCAATTTCCAGGACTACCTCAAGAGTTTCGTGGTGCAGGTGGGGATAGCCAGCGCCAGCGCAAAGGATATGGCCACCAGCCAGACGACGATAGTCGGTAACCTCGAGGATAGGAAGGAAGCAGTTTCGGGTGTTTCGCTGGACGAGGAAATACTCAACATGATTTCCTACCAATACGCCTATTCAGCTTCGTCTAGGGTGTTGACTGCGATGGACGAGGCTCTGGACACGCTTATAAATGGAACGGGCAGGGTTGGCCGTTAGCCGGAAGGGAAGGGCAGTATGCGCATCACCAACAATATGATGATGAGTAATTACCTCAACAATCTAAATAACAATCTCAATAGCCTGACGGACTACCAATACAAGGTCTCATCGGGTAAGAGCATCAATTCTTTGTCGGATGACCCCATTGGGCTGATTTCGATAATGAACAGCAACGTCAAGCTGCAAAAGAATTCCGAATACCTCGACACTGTCGAATCCGCCAATGCATGGTTGAAGCAGACGGACACTTCGATTTATCAGCTTAACGAAGTGCTTCAGTCCGCCTACGAAACAGTGATACAAGCCGCGAAAGACAGTATGGCGCCCGAGGACAAGGCGGCATCAGCGGCGTACATCGCCCAGCTACGGGATCAGTCGCTGACGATAGCCAACAGCCAGAGCGGCAACAAGTACCTTTTCGGCGGCTATAACGTGAACAACAAGCCCTTTACTGTGGACAGCGGCGGCAACGTGTTATACAATGGAATATCTCTAGTAGATTCAACCAATCCTGCTCTAATCGCCGCGGAAGGCCAATCAGTTTCCTACGAAATAGGCGTCGGCATCGTTATGGACATATCTGTAACAGGTGTCGATCTGATGGGCAAGGGCGATGGCAACGTATACACCGTTTTGGACAATCTTTATAACGCGCTTATCAGCGACGCTCCCGCAACAGAGCTTGGAACCTACATAACTCAAATTCAGGATGCCCAGAGCAGCGTTATGAGCTCCGAAGCCAAAGTCGGAGGCATGGTCAACAGGCTGACCTTGCTCAAAAATCGCTACGAAGAGGAAGACCTAACCTATAAGGAACTCAAATCCAATGTGGAAGACGTAGACCTTGCCGAGGCATATACCTATTATTCCATGGCTATGACCGTGTATAATGCCGCGCTAAAGGTGGGCACGCAGATAATTCAGTCTTCCATACTGGATTATCTCAAATAGCGCTAGCGGCACTCAGCGAGCAGGAGGGCATAACATGATAGTCGAAACACGATTCGGAACATCAGAAACCAGCGAAAATAAAATAATCGATTTTCCATCCGGTATTCCCGGCTTCGAAGAATTGCACAAATTCATCATAATCGAAGCAGAGAACACAAAGCCCATCTATTGGCTGCAGTCCATCGAAAACAAGCACATAGCCCTGCCCGTTATCGTCTCCTTCGAGATTATCAACGACTACAATATAAATATTCGCGAGAACGAACTCGAGGATATTCGCTTGGAAAGCAAGGACGACCTTCTGATACTCAACGTGGTCGTCATCCCGGAGGATGCCAGAAAGATGACGGTCAATCTCGCCGCGCCGGTGGTAATCAACGCTAAGCGAGGAATAGGCAAGCAAATTATCATAGATGCCGCCGAGCTTCCGCTTCGGTATCCGGTGTATGAAGCCATACGGAACAGCTTAAAAGGAGGCGAAAAGGATGCTTGTACTCTCGCGGAAAAAGGGTGAAGGCATTACCCTCGACCAGAATATCACCATCAACATCCTTTCCATCGAGGGCGATAGGGTGCGGATAGGCATTACCGCTCCTGTCGATATGCGCATTTACCGCAACGAACTCCTCGAAGAGACCATCCACACGAACCGCGAGGCAGTCAACGCTCCCCTGTTGAACCTTTCTGCGCTGGACTGAACTTTTTCGCCCAACTTAAGCTGACTTCTTAACCGATTATTTAAGATTATTTTAAATAAGCCTGCCGGATAAAACCGCAGGCTTTTTGCGTTGCGGGCGATTCTACTGCTAGCTAATCAAACGAGCTGCATGTGGACTCAATCGGATTGACCGCTATTGCAATGCCAATCCTCTGAACGTCAAAAGGAGCACCCCGCAACGCGGGGCGCTCTGTATTGCAAATCCGAAAAGTGTTAGGGAAAAAGCGTTTACCTGAGCAGTGAGAGTACGTTCTGGGGAGCGTTGTTCGCCTGGGCGAGCATGGAAGTCGCAGCCTGCACAAGTATGCTGTTCTGGGTGTACTGGGTCATTTCCTTCGCCATGTCGATGTCGCGGATGCGGCTTTCGGCAGACTGGAGATTCTCGGCAGAGGTATCCAAGTTGTTGATCTTGTGATCGAGCCTGTTCTGCATAGCGCCCAGGGCGGCGCGTTGGGTGGAGACGGTGTTGATTGCGTCACCCACAGTGGTGATGGCTGTGCTGGCGCCTGCACGATCAGCTATGGAAGATGTAGCGACCTTCAGGCCCGTGGAGCTCATGTCGTTTATAGAGATAGCCAAAGTGTCGTTTTCGTTGGAACCGGTCTGAATGGTAAGGGCCGCGTCGGGGTTGATGTCAACTTTCAGTGAGCTGATAGTACCTGTCAGAGCGGCGACAGCATCAGCATCTAGGGTGATGGACGCTCCGGTTGCATTGCCATCACTGTCTTTGACTTCGTAAGACGTACCGGCAACGAAGGGTGTGTCGTCAGCTGCCGACTCTACAGTGTACGTCGTTGTGCCGTCTGAAATCGCAATAGAGGCGGGTGCGGCAGCTGCTTCTGCCGTATACGTGAATCCGTAATCGGTTCCCATTGCAAGCTTGTCGAAACCGTTTAATGTCATGCCATCTTTTAGTGCAACGGCTTCGTCCGCGGCGGTGCCGCTGTATTTCACTGTAGCCAAAGAACCGTCTATCAGCTTGCGTCCGTTGAAGTCCGCCTTGGTGGCGATGTCGTCAATCTCCTTGATTAGCTGCTGGAACTCAGCGTCCAGGGCGTTGCGGTCTATGCCCTCGTTTGTATCCGAAGAGGACTGAACCGAAAGTTCGCGCATGCGCTGGAGGATGGATTCGGTTTCTTCTAGGGCGCCTTCGGCGGTCTGAACGAGCGAGATAGCATCCTGGCTGTTCTTGGAAGCCATGTTGAGCCCGCGGATCTGAGCGCGCATCTTTTCGGAAATCGCAAGCCCTGCAGCGTCGTCGGCCGCGTTGTTGATTCTGTAGCCTGAAGAGAGCTTGGAAGTTGCTTTGGCCATGTTTTCGTTGTTGATCGCGTACTGGCGATGGGTGTTCATGGCCATGATGTTGTTGTTGATACGCATTTTTTAATCCTCCGTGATTCTTTGCGTTTTTTTGTGCATTGCGTCCATGCAATGTGCAATTTTCGAGTCAACTTGTGCTGCTTCGGCGCCAAAGCAACGTCAGTTTGTGCTCATGCAAATAATATCGGCAGAATAATCTAAGACTTTAATCACAGCTACTTAAAAACCGAATTTTGGATGATAATTTATTTTCTGTGACCGAGATTTCGGGATTTGTGACCAAAATTTGAAGGCAGGTCACGTTATGTTTTTCGTTCTCCAGCGCATCAGGAATTGTGCATATTTGGCCGCGAGATGCCCAAGATATGGGGGTTTGCGGCATTCAAACCACTTTTTTGCGGCGTGGGTGCTACCTTAATAAATGTTAAACTCAGTGAAAAAGGGGCACATCGATAGGGACGAAATCTAACATGCGGTTAACAGTTTAAAGAGCGTTTCAAGATGCTTGGATTATTATGCAATAAATGGTAGAATATCGTCGAATCAAGTAATACCACCGCTTTAGACCTCCGCTAGAGTTAATCGCACCAGTAAATACCTTGGAGATTTGTCATAATGGTGCTTGTCAGTCACCAAAAGCGCATAAGGCATTGATACCATGCTGCATTTTGTGATGTGTTCGGACACGAATGACAGTAAGCAGAAATATTGTGAACATCGGTCTCACTGGCTTTGACTCCGCCGGGCTGTGTGATATTTGCGGAAACAATTAAGCCTCACGGTCACATATGTAATTATCTGTAATTATCAGACCGATTTAGACAGAAAAAAGATAGAAAAAGACTACAACTCCACACTGATACTGGCAGCATAATAATCCCGATGTAAGGAAGAACGATGGCAACTTCAGAGAAGAAGAAATTTCAGCCTGCGAAGGTATTCGAAGCCTTTAAGCGCATGGAAAAGGGCAAGAAAGTACGAATTATCGTGCTTTCAATTTTAGCTGTTGCCATCATTGCCGCCCTGGCAATATTCCTCAATCAAACCACATACACCGTCCTGTACAGCGGCATGGACGCTGCCGATACCGGCAAGGTGCTCACCGCTCTGGGCGAGATGGGCGTCGAAGCCAAGACCGAAGGGGAGGATACCATACTCGTCCCCGAGGAAAATGAGGACGAAATCCGCATCGAACTCGCGGGGCAGGGATACCCGTCCAGCGGAGTAAACGATTACAGCATTTACGGCAACGCTTCAGGGCTGGGCACCACCAGCGCGGAAAAACAAGTTTATTACAAGTATCAGCTTCAGTCTAACCTCAGGGCGACGATACTCAAGATGGAAAAGATCAAAGATGCTGTCGTCAACCTCGACTTGGGGGAGGACAGCTCTTTCGTTCTCTCGGAAAACGATAGACCTGCCACCGCATCTATTATGCTCACCCTCGCAGACGGCGAGTCGCTGAGCGGAGGCGAAGCCAAAGCGATTCGCGAGCTTGTGGCGAAGAGCATCTCGGGTCTTGACCCTAAAAATATACAAATTGTTGATTCAAAACTGCATCTTTATACCGATGAGGACGACGGAAACGGCGTACAGTCCATAGATTCGCGCGTCGAGCTGCAAAACAGCGTGCGCGACAAGTTCAACCTGCAGATAATCAATCTGCTTTCCCCTGTTTTCGGCAAAGGAAACGTTCTTGCCGCGGTAAATGTGGAGCTAAACTTCGACGATAGGGAAACCGAAAGCGTCGAGTATTCTGTTCCCGAGGGACAAGAAGAGGGTATCGCCGTCAGCATGAAGGAGCTTGTCGAGGTCATTACCAATGATGCAGAGGGCGGCGGCGGCGTCGCAGGTATTGATGCTAACGGCAACGCCTCGCAATATGTCGAAGCGCTCACGGGCAACGAAGACGCTATCTACTACAATGTTTCTCGGGAAGTAAACTACGAAGTAAATCAGACGGTCACAAGGATTAAAGAGGCGCAGGGCGAAATCGGAAACCTCTCCGTATCCGTGATAATCAACAGCGAAGATATCGCAGGGTTCGTTAACGAGGTCAAATCGCTAGTCTCCACAGCGATAGGCGCGAAGGAAGAAAACATCACCGTAAGCGGGATGACTTTTGCGGGAACAGCGGCTGCGCTGGATGAACAAAATCAGGAAGCGGACGCCGCGATGGCATACGCGAAAGAAAAGGACGCAGCGGACAGGCAAGCCGAACTGATAAAAATATTGATAATCGCGGGTGCAGGTCTGCTGGTGCTAATATTCCTGTTCCTGATAATCATGGCGTTCAGACCGAAGAAGGAAAAGAAAAAGCGTGGGAAAAAGGGAGAGGAAGGCGGAGTAGATGTGCTGGTGGGAACCGAGGACATGACCCCATCGATCGCCGCTGGCAGGAATGAGGAAGATATGCTCGAGCTTACCCCGGGCAGCAAGGACAGCAACCTGAAAGCCGTCGAAGAATTCATCAAGGGCAACCCGGAATCCGCCGCTAATCTTCTGCGCAACTGGTTGAATGAGGAGTGACA
>CALNBC010000390.1 GCA_937874755.1 uncultured Clostridia bacterium | reverse complement strand
ACGGGGTCTGCGGCTCGAACGAAGCTACGGGCATGAACGACAAAGGCGACATAATCCGACTCGCCGCGAAGCGCTACGGCTTCTCGAGGGATTACACCACCGTCATGGTGGGGGACGCTCCCAGGGATATCACCGCCGGTCAGGAATGCGGCGTGTCTACCATTGCCATAGGCTACGGGTACGGGCGGCAGGATTAACTCGCCGCGGCAGGCGCGCATCACTGGGCGAATAGCGTTTCACACCTTAGGGAGCTTTTGCTGTGAACAAAGAAGAACTGTTACTCGACACGATAAATAAAAACAGGCTGGTTCACGCGGTCATTGTGACAGGTACGGGGGCGGAAGACCTTTGTACGCGGGCGGCGAATGCCCTGCTTTGCGAGAGCGAGGGCAAAAAGCCATGTTTGACCTGCCCCGGCTGCCGCATGTATGCCGCGAAGTCCCATCCGGACCTTTACCGCCTCGAGCCGGAAAAAGGCAGAAAGACCATAGGTGTCCAACAGGTGCGCGGTCTGTTTGAACCCCTTTCTGCTGTTCCCGCGATGGAAGGGAACAGAGTGGTGCTCGTATTTGACGCCGAAAGAATGACACACGCGACCCAGAGTGCATTTTTGAAAACGCTGGAAGAGCCGCCCGAAAACACCGTATTTCTGCTCACTGGCAACGAAAACAACCTGCTGCCCACGGTGCGCTCCCGGTGCCAGATACTCCGGCTCTCGCCGCCCGAAATCCCTGCAGATGCCGAAATGCAGAAAAAAGCCGAGAAGCTCATTTCCGCGCTTTCCTCCAAAAAAATGCTTGACTGCAATCAGTTCCCCGTCGGCAAAACTGAGCGCCCGAAGCTCGACGAACTTCTCGAGCGCATGGCGCAAGTGTGTGCCAATCGTTTCAAGAGCGAAGAAAAAGGCGAATACTCCCAAGCCGTTGGAGTGCTGATCGAGGCAAAACGGAGGCTAAACGGCAACGCCAACGCCAAAATGCTGGTGGACTGGGTGCGCGTCAAACTCGAGCGGATATTTCTTTGATATTAATTTATTACAATATTAGTTTAGTACATTTACCGCGCCGCCCCGCGCGTTGTGCGCGTTGCGTATTGATGATATAATTATTGAGTATACCGGCTGTGGGCAAGATTCGTTTCACCCCCAAGCCGTCTAAATAAATTCAGGAGAACACATATGATTAAAGTTATTGGC
>CALNBC010000389.1 GCA_937874755.1 uncultured Clostridia bacterium | reverse complement strand
AGACGTGTGCTCTTCCGATCTGATGGGGCTCAAAACAACTCTTCTAGGGAAAATGGGCTGACGGACATCTGGGCGACTATATACTGCGAGCGCGAGAGCCATAAAGGCATCATAATAGGCAAGCGCGGCGCTATGCTCAAAGAAATCGGCAAGCGTGCACGGGCAGAAATCGAATGGATGCTAGGCTCAAGGGTCAACCTTCAGCTCTGGGTGAAGGTGAACGAAGATTGGCGAAATAGCCCAACATCGTTAAAAATGCTAGGTTATAAAGACGAAAAATGACAGCGCTTTCCGCATGAGCTTTGAAGCTTATCGGGGAATGCTATATACGGAGGTGAGGTGATGGACGTCAATGAATGGCAGAGATTTTGCCGCACCGGGAGCGTTCGTTCTTATCTTAGATACAAGAACGTAAGAGCGGACGAACAACCGAAAAATGAAGGAAAGCACAAAAACGATGAGGGGAAATGAGCACGAAAAGCTCCCTCAGCTAACTCCCCAGGGTTGGAACCACCTATCATGCAAATCCGGATTCAAATCCGGATTTTTTGCGTTCATCAAAGCCGAAGAGAATTTAGGTGCGCAGTCAACATATGTATTTTCGTGTCGGTATGGTATAATTGCAGCCAAGGGAGGGATGGTTGTGCGAACGGTGAAGGTCATGGGAATAGTGGCAAGAGCTTCGAATTATCGCGACAGCGATCGGGTTTTGACCTTGCTGACCGCAGACCGGGGCAAGCTAACCGTTACCGCTCGGGGTTGCCGCCGCCAAAAGAGCGAATTGCTCTCGGGAACTCAGCCTTTTTGCTACGGCGAATACGTCCTCCGCGAAATAAACGGCATTCAGGTCGTCAACCAGTGTGAGCTCATCGAGTGCTTCTACGACCTTAGAACGGATTACAACAGGCTGGATGCGGCTTCGGCGGCGCTTCGCGCCAGCGAAGAAGTCATGCAAAAAGGTCAACCCTCGAAAGAGCTTTTTGCCCTCGTCTACCATACGCTGGCGTTTCTTTCTTACGGTACCGCCCCGCCTGTGGATACGCTCATTTGCTTTATCGTCAAATTCCTCCACCTAGCAGGGTACGCTCCCGCGACGACACTTTGCGCCAACTGCGGCGCTTCGACCTACCTCACCGGAAGGTTCAATCGGGATTGCGGCGCGCTATGCGGCACTTGCGCCGAAGCCCAAGGCGGTGTGCAAGTTGCTCCCCTCACCCTGGAGGCTATGCGCCGAATGGGCAGGATTGCATTGACCGACATGGGCAAGGTATTGCTCCCCGAAAACGTGCGTGGGGAGTGTGTTGAGCTTTTAGGCGCGTACTTCGACGGTCACATGATGTCAAAAGTCAAGATGTCCGAAACGCTCAACAGGCTGTGCGCAAGCATCGAAAAGGAATGTAAAAACGCTGAACGGCCTGGCAATTATCCGGGGTAATGACCTTCTCTAAAGGTTGGTCATACCCGGGATTGACAGGCAGTTGACTTCTAAAAGTTGGCAGTGTAGAATATCTGTTGTGATTCGAATCAACCAATAAATTCAATGAGGTTATAATCCCATGACACAGAAAGTCGTTCCATCGCAATACCTTCAGATTGCGCTGGACTTGGCCAGCAGAATTGCGGGCGGCGAGCTTAAAGAAGGAAGCAAGATATACGGCAGGTCTATGATGGCATCTGAATACGGCGTATCCCCCGAAACGATACGCCGCGCTTTGCATCTGCTTGCGGATATGAAGGTGGTGGAAGTCAGACCCCAGAGCGGAACAATAGTTCTGTCTGCTGACAATGCGCGGCGGTACATAAGCAATTTTGGCGAGCGCTACGACACCAAATCTTTGCACAACAGGTTGAAGGACATACTGAACCAATACAACGTGCTAAACAAAGAGCTGAACGACGTGGCCGCTACCCTATTAAAAAGCCAGCAGACCTACATTTCGGCCACCGAACCCTTTCCGAATTATGAGGTCGTTGTGCCTAAGGGTTCACCGCTCATTGGCAAAAATATTGGCTCCCTGCAGTTTTGGCAGTGTACAGGCGCAACCATCGTTGCCATCAGAAGGGGGCAGTCTGTGATACTTTCCCCCGGACCTTATGCCGAGCTTTACGACGGGGATGTGGTAATATTCGTCGGCACTACTGCGGATGCTGAAGCGGCAAACAGATTCATAAAATCGACTCCGATTTCCGAGCAGTAACCGCTGCGCTATGCTTATAGAAGCAATTATATTTAACAGTACCCAGTATAAATAATTAACGGGAGAAACCAAGTGTTTCTCCCGTCAGCTTGTCAAAAAAGTCGCCTACAGGCGGCTTTTTTGTTATACTGTAATAGGG
>CALNBC010000388.1 GCA_937874755.1 uncultured Clostridia bacterium | reverse complement strand
CTCTATGTACACCCTGTCCGCCATCGACGGGTCGGTCATTATAGTCGCCGGGTTGGAATTGACCAGCACGATCTCGACGCCCTCTTCCCTTAGGGCGCGGCACGCCTGGGTGCCTGCATAATCAAATTCCGCAGCTTGGCCTATAACTATCGGGCCGGAACCAATCACCATAGTTTTTTTTATATTTGGGTTTCTGGGCATTTCTCTACCTCGTGGCTCAAATTTATCCGATCCTGCCGCCCAGTGCGGACAGCAGGTCATCTTTCATTCTCAATGCTTCATTCTTTGCAGCCGCATCAAAGCGGACTCCCGGCTGCTTTTTGTAAGCGCACATAATCGAGCGGGACGCATTTACTATTGCTCCGCCGCCTTTATTGTCGAAGGATTTGGCTATTCCCTCTGCCGTTCCACCCTGGGCTCCGTAACCTGGAATAAGGAAGAACGTGTGCGGAAGGAGTTTTCGCAGGCTTTCACCCTGCTCGGGGTAAGTCGCGCCCACCACGGCACCGACTGCTGAATACCCGCTAGCGCCAATCAATCCTTCCCCCCATTTTTCGGTCATCCTCCCGACGTGCTCATACATAGGTATGCCGTTTGCTACTAAATCCTGGAACTCGCCTCCTGAAGGATTGCTGGTCTTGACGAGTACGAAAATACCCTTGTCGTTTTGAGAGCAAGCGTCGGTGAAGGGTTTTATTCCATCCGTCCCGAGGTACGGGTTGATGGTCATGAAGTCAGCGTCGAAGGCGGGCAATGTTTTATCACCCGCGGGAGTGCCTGAAAGAAACGCGTTGGCGTATGCTTGTGCAGTGGAACCTATGTCGCCGCGCTTTACGTCGGCTATGGTAATCAGACCCGCCTGCTTAGCATAATCCAGCGTGCGCTTGAAGGCGAGCATCCCTTCGGTGCCGTACATCTCGTAAAACGCGACCTGAACCTTGACCGCAGGAACGATGTCGCACACAATGTCAATAAGGGCGCGGTTGAAGTCAAATATAGCTTCGCCTGCGCTCTTTTGAAAATCTGCCCCGGGCTTGAAAAAGCCTTCGGGGAGGTACTCTACCCTCGTATCCAGCCCTACAGCGGTGGGATTCTGTTTTTGAAGTATAGCTGCGGCCATCCTGTCTATTATGTTCATTTTGTTCCCCGTTTCTCATAAGCGTTTGGTCGTTAATACAGCATTTCGGGTTGCTATCTTTTCGCCCTGACTATGCCGTCCATAATCGTGCAGACTACCTTGCCTTTGTATTTCTTGTTGAGAAAGGGCGAATTTGCGCTCTTTGAGTGAAGGTTTTCTTCGTTGTACGTCATTACTGCATTTGGGTCGGCGATTGTTAAATCCGCCGAGAAACCTTTTGCAACGATACCGCCCGATACGCCGAGTATTTCGGCAGGCCGACAGGACATTCGCTCTACCAGCTGCTGCGGTGTAAGTATTCCTGTTTCTATTAGATTGGTCACCGCCAGGGAAAAAGCGGTTTCGAACCCTATTATCCCGTTGGGTGCATTTTGGAACTCTATCCGTTTTTCGTCCTTGGAATGGGGTGCGTGATCCGTCGCTATCGCGTCTATCGTGCCGTCCGCGAGGCCGCGCTTAATCGCTTCCACATCTCTCGCCGTCCGCAATGGGGGGTTCATCTTTGCGTTGGCGTCGTAATCCATGCAAAGCTCGTCGGTTGCGGAAAAGTAATGCGGGCAGGTTTCGCCAGTTGCGCGAACACCCCTTGCCTTTGCCTGGCGGAGCAGCTCCACACCGCCCCAGGTGGATATGTGTGCGATGTGCACCTTGGTGTTGAGCGACTCCGCAAGCAGCAGTTCCCTAGAGAGCATGACCTCTTCCGCTGCGCGGGAGATGCCCTTTAATCCATACAGAGCGGAGGTAGTTCCCTCGTTCATCACGCCCTCGCCTACTAAGGATAGCTCCTCGCAGTGGGAAATCAGAAGAGCGTCGAAGCCTTTCGCGTATTGAAGAGCCAGGCGCATCCTGTTTGCGTCCTCTACGGGGCGACCGTCGTCTGAAAAGGCAATTGCGCCGTTTTCTTTGAGTATTCCGAACTCGGTCAGCTCTTCGCCCTTGAGCCCTTTGGTAATCGCCGCTACGGGGTAGACCCGAGTGGAAGCGCCTTCCTTGGCTTTATCAATTATGAAGCGGGTGACCATCTCATTGTCGTTCACCGGAATGGTGTTCGGCATACAGGCAACGGCGGTGAATCCTCCGAACGCAGCCGCAAGGGTACCCGAAGCGATGTCCTCCTTGTATTCCTGACCCGGTTCGCGAAGGTGGCAATGCATATCCACAAATCCGGGCATGACCCACAAGCCTTGGGTTTATCAACTGTCCATTTTTTATGAGTATGGTCATTGGGCGTTCCTCCCTGAAAGTATGCAAAGCAAGGCCATGCGAACTGCGACCCCGTTTTCCACCTGCTCGTCGATTACCGAAGCCTCGCTGTCCGCCACCTTGCTGGTAATCTCCACCCCACGGTTGATGGGACCCGGGTGCATAACCAGAGCGCCGGGCTTTGCGCACGCCATGACTTCGTCGTTTATTCCGTAGAATTTGGCGTACTCGCGTACAGAGGGAATCAGCCCCGCCTTTTGCCTTTCTTTTTGGA
>CALNBC010000387.1 GCA_937874755.1 uncultured Clostridia bacterium | reverse complement strand
GCGTTGCCCTGCGCTCGAGAAACCCCGTTGACCCTGCAAAATCCCTGGCAGCCGAGTATTTCGGATGCCGCACGGGGAAGCCTAAGCTCGTCTTTGAGGGTGAGCTCGTCGCTGAACTGGGAAAAGCGCCTGCTTTCTACGTCCGTAAGCAGCAGCTCGGTGTCCGGCTTGAGACTGCTCAAGGCGTAAACCGATTCCGTTACCCCCCCTATGCAGAGCAGGGCTACGGTGGCGCTGGCGTTCACCGCGCCGCCCTCGAAAATGTAGCTGATTTGCCCCACAGCGGCGTATACGTTGCAGATGCTCCCTTCCGTTGCGCTCTGCGCCGGGATTTCCCGGGAGAACTCGGCGCTGGCGGTAAAGCCGTGGGTTCGCCCTCCCTCTAGGTACAGCACCATCAAATCCACCTGCCCGTAGACGGAAAAAGCGCCGTTGGTCGAATGCGCCTGCGCGCTGGCAGAACCCGTCACCGAAAGGACGCGCTCTATCGCCGGCATGCCCGCCGGCGGGGAAAGTACTCCCTTCGCTTCCGCGCGTTCGGTGGCAATGACCGGCGCGGACTCGCTGCTTATCAATACTTTTTGGGTTTCCATGGTTGACCCTCCCGAAAATTACTTCCATAATGTTTATGCAAAACGAGGGTCGGTTTATGTAAGTTCGGCATGACTAATAAAAAACGGGAGGCTTCTTATTGCCGCCCGCATCGTTACAGATATATTTGGATTAATCCATGCCTCTTGCCAAGGCTCCCATGGGATCCCAGGGGTCGAGGTGAACAGGCTCGGTATCGAGCGCCTGCAGCTGCTTTGCGTTGAGGTACTTTTTGTGTATCAGCGCCTGGTAAACGTATTCGTCGAACCAGGGGTCATCCATCATGTACCAGCCCTTTTGCCCCTTGTCGTCCCCCCAGCTGTTCGCGACCTTGAAGCGATCCGCATGGCCATTGTCGTCCAAGTTTACGCCGTAGAATACCATTGCGTGGGTCATGCGGCTCTCGCCGTAGTCTAGTCTTTCCGCCTTGGTGAGGGGGAAGTCGGTACCCAGCACACCTGAGAAATCCAGACCGGTCAGGTACATCGCGCCCTTGTCCCTCTCCAGCCACTGGCCCACGTCGCACCCGAACCAGACGGGCAGATTGTCCTTAAGCTGGGCGATTACAGCGGCTTTCAGCTCGCTGGAGGGTATGTTGAGGTAGCGTATAGGCTGCCCCTCCACCACATTTCCGAGGAAATCCACGGTGTAGGTGCGGTAGTAGGGTTTATCCGCGGTGGGTGCGTTAATTAGGCTAACGTAGTCCGAAAGCTCCCAGCCGACAGTTTTTTCAAAGAACTCCACCGGGCTGACCGGTCCTATACGCAGGAAGTTCTTGTCCTTGTCCCTCGCTTCCAGCGTGACGCTTTCAGGCGGCTTGCCGAGGCACACGCAGAGCATGTGGTAAATCTCGCCCACCATGCCGTCCCTCATGGCGCGCAGCTCCGCTTCGCTGCCGCCGCTCTCGCGCAGTTCCTTCGCGTACTGGCGCAGCTTCAGCGTCAGGAATTTGTTCATGGCGGTGGTGTTAGAGCTGTGGAAGGACTCGGGCATCTCGTTTTTGGGGACTATGCCGTACTTTTTGACTATAGCGGCAAACATATCCCACTGACCTCCGTCGCCTAGGGGTTGGTCGAGCAGGAACTGCACCAGTCTGCCCGAAAGGGGCCGGTCGCGGGTTTGAATCACGCTCTCCAGAAAATAGTTGGAGCGTTCGAGTTTGTCGTAAAACAGCGGGTACGCTTGCGAGAACTCAAGGTTCTCGAGGTTGAGCCTTCGCATTGCTTCGGTGCGCATCGCATTTAGCGCGGCGAACATCCAGCAGCGCCCGCTCTGCTTTTGATTGGTGAATTCCCCCGATTCCGTGGCTTCGATTGAGCAAGCGGTGTTTATGCGCCGCTCCAGGTCGTACCTCGTCGCCGAGGCGAGCAGTCCGTTCTTCACGACTGCGTTCATGGCGATGTTTGCGGATTTGTCTACGTCAAAACCGGCAGAAAGGGCACGCAGCCCCTCTGGTGTTATACTGTTTTCCATTGTCTTTCGTTTTCCTCTTTGTTCTTTCCTGTCGCGGCGGCAAAGCCGACCGCGCTTCGATGTTTATGGCTTTGTCAATGCTTTATTCCAGCTCGCCTATTATCGCGACGCTGGCGGATACGCCCAGCCTGTCCGCCCCCGCTTCCAGCATGGGCAGCACGTCCTCGAGCTTGCGCATCCCACCCGAAGCCTTGACTTTCATGGAGGCTGGTATTTCTGCCTTCATCAGGGCGACGTCATGGGCGGTCGCGCCGCCTGTGCCAAAGCCCGTGCTCGTCTTGACGAAATCCGCCCCCGCCGCAGCAGCGCACTTGCACGCGGCGGTCTTTTCTTCATCGTTAAGGTAGCAGGTTTCTATTATGACCTTGACCAGCGCATCGCCTGCGGCCTTTACGACGGCGGCGATATCCCTTGTGACATAGTCCACATCTCCCGCCTTGAGCATGCCGACGTTTATCACCATGTCGACCTCTTGAGCGCCGTTTTTGACCGCGTCCGCAGCTTCAAACGCCTTGACCTCGGAGGTGTTCGCTCCCAGCGGGAAACCTATTACGGTGCAGACTTTGACATCGCTGCCCGCGAGGTTTTTTGCCGTGCGCCCAACGTAACAGGGGTTGACGCAGACCGATGCTGCGCCTATGCTTTTAGCTTCCTCGCACACTTTATCTATCTGCTCGGGGGTGGCGGTCGCCTTGAGCAGCGTGTGATCCATCATTGCGGCAAGGGATTTTTTGTCCATATTGTCCTCCGTTTAGTTATTTGCATCGAGTGGTATCTGAAATAATATCATTCGTCCTCAGGGATTTCGATGAAAAGCGGCAAATGCCCCGTGTGCTTCAGAAAGACGCCAAAGAAATCGGCGGTCGCGACTTCGACGGTAGCGGCATTGTCCAGCGGGTGCAGCAGCATGGCGCGCTTAACTTTTAGATTTTAGATTTTCGTCACAAACCAGCGTAACCCTTCTTTCTTTGTCGAAAATCAACCCCAGGGGGCTGGCGGCGCCGGGCAGGCAACCCAAAAGGGCGAGCATGTCCTCCTCCTTCGCGAAGGATACCCTTGGGATGCCCAGCTGCTTGCAAAAGTCCTTTGTGGAAAACCGCTTGTCCCCGTCGGCGAGCACCAGGTAGTGAGCCGTGCGCTGCCTGTTGGAAAGGAAGATGTTCTTTACGCGGGAGGTATCCCCCAAAATACCCTGCAACCTGTCAAACTCGGCGCAGTCCTCCATGGTATTGGCGGTCGGGTGTTCGTAGTATTTATAGGATATCGAGAGCGCTTCGAGCAGATTTAGCACTTGGGTTTTGTTGTCGTTGGTATCCATCGCGGGTCTCCTCGTGTTCAGCTAGTTCACCGTTCGCCTATTGACGGGAATTGTGGATAAATGGGCTGCGGCGCGGAGGAATCGCAGGGTTTTCCAAACCCGACTCCTGCCGCAAAAATTCCCCCTTATTTTCGGGGGAAAAGTTCCCAAAGTGCTGGCAGACCCTGTCGGACGAGGTGCGAATCCTGTCGGAAAAACCTTTGGGAGCCACAATCGGACAAATTGATTCAATATCATGGATTGCGTGGAAAACTCGGAGTTATCCACGTTATCCACAGGTTTCCGCGTGGAAAATGTGGATAACAAGGGGTTCAGGTAAAACGGGCATAAAATACGTTAATACTCGCCGAACTTCGCCATAAACACCTATCAATAGTTGCGAGCCGGTCATTTCTGTCCTGTGGAAAAGTGGGTGAGCTCGGTGACCCAATCTCCCAGCCTGTCTATCCGAAGTCCGCGGTCAAATTTATATGCGCCCGAATTAACTATTTTCTCTTTGGGAACTTTCGCCCGCTTTGCTTCGCCGACCGCTCTGTTGACCCTGCCCACGTTTTCGGGAGAGTGCGCGTCCGAAGATAGCACAAAGTGTGCGCCTGCTGCGAGGGCGGTGCGTATATCGTCGCCGCTCAAGGGGTGCTTGTCGTTGAGTTCGAGCACCACGCCCAGGCGGTATGCCGCGGAAGCAATGCGCCGCATATCCACCGGCACATACGCACCGGGGTGGGTCAGCACGTCTATGGGGTAGCGCTCCAAGGCGGTCATCACTTCCCTGCTCTTTTTAGGCGCAAACAGCGAAGGCAATAGCAGCGCGCGCCCCGCCTTTGTGCTGATGCGCACACCCTTGTGGTAACCCATCAGGTATATTTCGGGCTGCACGGGCAAAAGGTCTATGTCCGTCCTGCCGTCCGCGTCCATTAGATTTGCTTCGACGCCGAGCAGGGCGAGCCTTCGCCCCGCGGCGCTGTTGGCGGCTTCGATTTCGGAATTGAGCCTCGCGTATTTTTTGGGATTAAGCCCGAAGAACGAATGCCCCGGGCCGTGGTCGGAAATGCCGACTCCAATGCTTTTGCTTGCGGCAGTTTGTACGTTTTGCAGCACGCTGCCCTTTGCGTGGCGAATCAATGCGCCGCCGCTGCTGTACGTCGAGTGGGTGTGAAGGTCGAAGAGGACAGTCATATATAAATAAGCTCCAGAATAATATTAGGGCGCAAAAGCGTCACTTAGCCTTAGGGGGTGGAAATCCCCAGGCGAAAGAGTCCCTTTGCGTTTTCTGTTGTTATTGTGGCTATTTCTTCGAAACTCATGCCGCGAATATCCGCAAGCCTTTCCAGCGTGTGCACCATGAGCGTGGAATCGTTGCGTTTGCCCCGATGGGGTACAGGCGCGAGGTACGGGCAGTCCGTTTCCAGGAGCAGCTTGTCGAGCGGCACCGCCGCAGCC
>CALNBC010000386.1 GCA_937874755.1 uncultured Clostridia bacterium | reverse complement strand
GTACCCCACTGCATGTATGTTACTGGTAGACACATACGATACCCTCAAGAGCGGCGTTCCAAATGCGATAACCGCCTTTAAGGAGCTTCGTAAGCGGGGATACGAACCTCTGGGCATTCGGCTGGACAGTGGCGATCTCGCTTATCTTTCCCGCGAGGCGCGCAGGATGCTGGACGAAGCAGGCTTCCCGAACGCAAAAATTTACGCTTCCGGCGACTTGGACGAAATGCTTATACGCGACCTTCAGATGCAAGGTGCCGCGATAGACGTTTGGGCTGTTGGAACAAAGCTTATCACAGGAGACGATTGCCCTGCCCTCGGCGGGGTATACAAGCTTTCAGCCGAAGAGGTCAACGGCGAGCTAGTGCCAAAGATAAAGCTTTCGGACAACCCAATCAAAATCACCAACCCTGGTTACAAAAAATTGACCAGAATATACGACTCACATTCGGGAATGGCTATCGCGGACCTCGTCATGCTCGACCATGAAACGATTGATACCACGCAGCCTTTGCGCATATTCGATCCTGTGGAAACCTGGAAGACCATGAAGATCACCAACTTCACTCTCAAAGAGCTGCTGGTGCCCATATTTATCGACGGAAAGCAGGTCTACCAATTACCTGATGTTCATGCAATCCAAAAATACGCCCAACAAGACTTATCGACCTTCTGGGAGGCTTACAGAAGGTTGTACAACCCCCATGTATACAAGGTTGACCTTTCCCAGGAGCTTTATGACATAAAGCAGGAAATGATAAAAAACTCAGTTAAGAGAGACTGGGAACGACAATAACTGCCGGGCATAATATAGCCGATTCGCAACATACTAAGCGGGTAGCGTTTCATACAACGCGCTCGCTTTTTCTTTTGCGGAGGTGAAGAATTGGAAACTCAGACATTGCTTGCTGTGCTTCAAATAATTATGATGGTATGCGTGCTTTTTTTCGTTACTCGGCGCAACAGCGGCACGAGACCGTCTTCAGTTCAAGGTTCATTTAAAAATTCCGATAGAGAATACCAAAAATTGCGCGCTTTGCGGGCTTCTTCGCTCACCATTCCGCTTTCCGAGCGC
>CALNBC010000385.1 GCA_937874755.1 uncultured Clostridia bacterium | reverse complement strand
GACCCGGCGCGATTACCCCCGGCATGATTTCGGATGTTATCGGGGAAGTAAAGGTATCTCCGGCAGCTCTCGCGCCGCTCAAAGCGGGGGAAACGGCGTCCTCCCCTGGCATGAAGTACAAGCATTACGCTCCCAAAGCTAAGGTGCTGATGGCTTCCGGGGAATTGAAAGATATGGCAAATACCGCCGCCGTGCTGTACGATGGCTGCAAATCCGGCGGTCTGAATCCCATAATTCTTGCCTCAAAACAAACTTGTGGCTTTTATGCAGGGCGCGTCTATGATATAATTGGTGACAGAACAGACCCCGAAACCTTTTGCGCAGCTCTATTTGCAGCACTTCGCGGGGCGGATGAAGCAGGGCATAAAGCGATAATTCTCGAAGCACTTCCGGCGGACTCGCTCGGGCTTGCGTATATGAACAGGGCGTTGCGCGCCTCTGGGTTTCGCGTTTTTTCATCCCCTATCGAAGCACAATCATATCTGGAGGAACAGCCTTGAAGACCGTTTTGTTCGTATGCTCCGGCAACACCTGCCGCAGTCCCATGGCCGAAGCCATCTTCAACGATGCATTGGACGACCGACCTCGATTGCGCGCATTGGGTGTGCGCGCGATTTCAGCAGGAACATTTGCTTGCGAAGGTGCGGAAATGACCGACAAAGCAGAAATTGTCCTAGAAAATATGGGCATTAAGCTGCCGTTTTTTCGCCACAGAGCAACATTATTTACCCAGGAGCTTGCCGACGAGGCAGACCTTATACTCGCCATGCAGGAGCTTCACTTGGAAGAGATAACCGCCCTCGCTCCCCACGCCGAAGAAAAGGCGAGCACACTCAAAGGCTATGCCGCTGGGATAGACGGTTTTACCGGTACCGATGAATACGACATCGAAGATCCCTTCAGACAGCCTCTCGAGGTTTACGAAGAAGCTGCCCAGGAGCTTCGAGAACAAATATCTAAAGCTATGGATCGCATGGAAAGGGAATGGCTGCCCGATTAATATTTAGGCAAAGAGCCGGCTCCTTTTGCACAAACTAAGCTGTCCGAATCTGCTTGTTGGCGGGTCGGGCGGCTTGTGGGTTTAACGCAGTAAAATTCTGCGGCAAAGCGCATGAAGCGAGCGAAGAGCCGCTTTCCCATATACTTAAGGAGAAACACAAAATGGGCAAACTAACTGTAATCGACCACCCTCTTGTTCAGCACAAGATTTCGCTCCTGCGCGATGAGCAGACAGGATCCAAGGAGTTCCGCGAGCTCGTCGGGGAACTTGCCATGCTCATGGGCTACGAGGTGACCCGGGATTTGCCCCTGAAGGAAATAGAGGTTCAAACCCCCGTTTCGATGGCGAAAACAAAGGTGATCGCCGGCAAAAAACTGGCAATAGTCCCAATACTGAGGGCGGGCTTAGGCATGGTCGACGGTATGCTCAAGCTGATACCCGCAGCGAAAGTGGGTCATATCGGTCTTTACCGCGACCCCGATTCTCTCGAGGCTGTGCAGTATTACTGCAAGCTGCCGTCGGATTCCAGCGAGCGGGATGTCATACTCGTGGATCCGATGCTCGCCACAGGCAACTCAATAGCCGCCGCACTGGATCTGCTCAAGGATAAGGGTTGCGGCCATATCAAGCTGGTATGTCTTATAGCCGCCCAGCAAGGCATTGACCTCATCCAGAAGAACCATCCAGACGTCGATATTTTCGTCGCGGTTATCGACGACCATCTCAACGAACACGGTTATATAGTCCCCGGTCTCGGTGATGCGGGAGACCGGTACTTTGGAACGAAGTAATCATAAAAAATATTTCTCATGAACAACCGCTTTGGTCATACGAAGCGGTTGTTTTCTCATATTTACTCAGAATTTGCCGAATATTTAACAGATACATACTTTACAATTCATTATCGATATGTTAAAATTTGAACAACTACAAAGTGAGAAACAGAGCACAAAGTGGTCACAGTTTCGGTGCTCTTTTGTTTTTTATTTAATTACCCCATAACCAGTTGCCACAAATCTAATTTCTGGTATGATAAGAAAGAGTTCACAAAGCCTATCTTTTCAGTAAAGCAGGTCATGCGGGGTCAGTCCCTGTTTAGTACTATCCAAAAAGGTGGTGATCGGATGTCAATAATGGAAGCCATAACCTCTGCGGAAACTCAAGCGAGCGAACAAATAAAAAAAGCCCAGAGCGACGCTCGCGATATCGTTATGACGGCGGAAGAGAATGCCAAAAAGGAGTCGGAAGCGCTGCTGGCAAAATCACAGGAGCGCACTCGTCAAATCATCGAATCAGCCCGGGGCGAAGCCGACAAGAACTATAAAGCGCTGCTGTCAGAGCGGGCTAAGGTCGATGAGGCCGCAGCCGAAAAGGCAAGAACAAACCTCGAGAAAGCCGCGGCATACATAGTCGAAAGGATTGAGAAGCAATGATCGTTCCCATGAAAAAGGTGACGCTCTATGCCCTCAAGCAGGATAAGGAAGAGCTTCTGCTTTCGCTGCAGCGCTGCGGTGAACTGATGATCGTCAGCACAGAGGATTCATCCCCCCAGGAAGGCTTTTCGGAAGCGTCTGAGGCATTGGAGCGCACGAGAGACACTCTCGGTTTTATCAACAAGAGCGTGGGAAAGCGGGGTATGCTTACCCCAAGACCGGAGGTAGAGCGCTCCGAGCTTCTTTCCGTCAATCCTCAGCTCAAAAAGCTGCAGAGCGAGGTGCGCGAGCTGGAGCTCGCCCTAGGCAAGAATACAGCTAAAGAGAGCGCTCTCGCGGCGGATTACGGCGCTGTCGAACCCTGGATTCCGTTGGACGTTCCCGTCGAAGAACTCAAGGATACAAGAAAAGTAGCGGTATTTACCGGAGTTGTACCCGAAGCGTCGCTTTATTCTTTGGACGCGCTCGAGCAGGAGCACGGCTTTGCCACCCTGCCTCTCGGCACAGGTGCCGAGGGAAGGTTCATGGTGCTTTTCTGCCCGAAGGACAATGCGGATGAAGCGATCGAAGCGGCAAAGAGCATTGGCTTTGTTTCGGTCAGCCCTCCCCGCATCGAAGGTCTGCCCAAGGATTACGCCGCCGGACTGGCTGCGAAGCGCGAGGTGCTCGCCAAAGAGCGCGACGCGCTCAACGATTCCATGGATAAGCTCACCGAGCAGAGAGACGCGCTCGAGATACTCTGCGACCAGCAGGAAACCGATCTCGAAAGGCGCAGCACCCAGGCGACGACCACTGACTACACCTTCTGTCTGAAGGGCTGGGCTATCGCCAAAAAAGAAAACAAAATCAAAAAGACCATCGAATCGGTGACCGACGCTTACGTCATTTCATTTGAAGAACCCGAACAGGACGATGTACCCCCGACTGTAACCAAAAACAACAAGTTCGTCACCCCCTTTGAAACTATAACCGATATGTTCTCTCGCCCGGACGCTCGGGAGGTCGACCCAAACCCCGTGATGGCTCCCTGGTACTGGCTGATATTCGGCATGATGATGGCGGACTTCGGTTATGGCTTGCTCATGGCGGTACTCTTCGGGCTGATCATCAAAATTGGTAAGCCCAGGGGCGAATTCGGCAAGCTCATAAGGGTGCTGCTGTACTGCAGCGTGAGCTCCGCATTCTGGGGGATCATGTTCGGCTCATATTTCGGAGCTTCGTGGTTCCCGCCGGTGTTGTTCCCCATGCTGGACGCACCTATTCCCACGTTGTTGCTTTGCATGGTTTTGGGCGCATTGCACATATTCTCGGGGATGATACTCGCGGCTGTGAACTGCTTCCGCCAAGGTGATTGGCAGGGCGCAATATTCGACAATCTTGTTTGGATAGTGATTCTGACCGGCATCGGCTTTATGTTCGTTGAATCCCTTTCGCAAATCGGCTCCATAATGGCGCTTGCAGGCGCGGCGATAGTCTTGCTGACCGCCGGCAGGAGCAACAAGGGCATCAAAAAGCTCACCGGCGGACTGCTGAGCCTTTACAACGTATCGGGTCACCTTTCGGACATATTGTCCTACTCCCGCATACTCGCCCTGGCACTGTCCAGCGGCGTAGTCGCCATGGTGTTCAACCTGCTGGCGGGCATGGTCCAGGGCTCGGTGCTTGGATTCATCGCGTCTATATTCATATATGTAATAGGCCACGTATTCAACCTTGCCATGGGGCTGTTGTCGGCGTACGTTCACTCGAGCAGGCTTCAGTACATCGAGTTTTTCGGCAAGTTCTACACTGGCAACGGCAGAGCATTTACGCCGATGACCATCTCGACCGCCCACGTCGACTTAAAGTGAACCCCTATAATTGCTGAATGGCAAACGCAAATATACACATTCAAAGGAATTTAAAGGAGGAACCACCCAAATGACTACAGGAACAATTATCGCCATCATTGGAGCGGCGCTTGCCGCTATTCTAGCGGGCATAGGCAGCGCCTATGGCGTGCGCCTCACAGGTCAGGCTGCCGCGGGCGTCGTCGCCGAAAAGCCCGACCTTTTCGGCAAGCTGCTCGTCATCGAAGCGCTCCCCGGTACCCAGGGAATTTACGGTTTTCTGGTTGCAATAATAGTGATGATACAGATTGGCGCTCTGAGCGGCAACATTGTGCCGCTTACCATGGAGCAGGGCTGGGCATATTTCTGCGCATGCATGCCCATCGCCATAGTCGGTCTTCTTTCCGCTATTTATCAGGCGCAGACGGGCGTCGCCGCCATTCTGATGACCGCCAAAGAGCCGAGCGCTTCCGCAAAGGGTATCACGATGGCAGCTCTGGTCGAAACCTATGCTATACTTGCACTGCTCGTCTCCATACTGCTCGTATTCGGCATCAAGGTTTAATTCAAGCAGAATAAACGATACGAGAGCGAGGTTTTGGCATTGAGCACAGATAAGATACTCCAAAAGATACGGCAGGAAGCTGAAGCCGAAGCTGCGGCTATCATCGAGGCTGGGAAGGAAAAAGCCGGCAAAGCGGCGGGGGTCATACTCGAGGCCGCTAGAGAGCAGGCAAACGAGGCAGAGAAATCCGCCTCTTTCGAGACGGACGAGATTGAGCGCCGCGGAAAGCTTGTTGCCAATCTTGACGCGCGCAAAAACACCCTCAGGCGTAAACGCGAAGTGTTGGACGAAGCCTTTGTCCTTGCTCTAAAGCGCCTAGAAAGCCTTCCTGAAGACAGATACGAAGCCCTGATTCTCGCTGTGGTGACCGAAGCGGCAGAAACCGGAACTGAAACTATCTGCGTCGCAAAGGCGGATATGCCCAAGTTCCAAAATGGTCTTATGAATAAGCTGAATTCCCGACTCATCACATCTGGCAATAAGGGTGAACTCAAGCTGTCTCCCACCCCGGCGAATATTAAGGGCGGGGTGATAATCGTGGGCGAGAAGGCGGACGTCAACGCTTCCTTCGAAGCGCTGGTTCGCTACGAGCGCGAAGGTTGCGAAAAGGAAGTCGCGGATATCCTCTTCGGTTCGGAGGTGGGATAATGCCCCAGAGCAGCTATCCTTACGCCAACGGCAGGCTAAGCGTCATCGCGCAGAAGATGCTCAGCAGCGGCTTTTTGGGTCGCCTAGCCGAAAGCGGCGAGGCAGACGCTATAAAGCTCCTTAGGGATGCGGGCTACGGTTCCGGCGCAAAGAACCCGAACGACGTAGAGCAACTCATCGCGGCGGAGCTTTCCAATACCCGCGAGTTGATTTGGGAGCTTACCCCCGAGCCGGAAATAATCAAGCTCTTCCTGCTTAGGACGGACGCCCACAACCTTAAAACCCTCCTCAAGGCAAAGCTCTTCGACATTCCGGCAGACGATATGATGGCCGAAGGCGGCGCCTTCTCCGTCGCTCTTCTTGAAAAAGCGGTAAACGAAGGAGAAGTCTCAGCGCTTCCAAAAACCTTTGCCAAGGCAATCGAAGAAGCCGAATCCGTCGCAGCTAAAAGCGGCGACCCGGGACTTGTGTCTGCGACTGTCGACCGTGCGGTTTACGCCTACATATTTCTTTCCCTGAAAAAGAAACGCAATGCCTTCGCGAAACGCTATTTTTCCACCCAGGCAGACTTTACGAACGTGCAGTCGCTGATTCGAGCCCGCGCATTGCGCTGGGAGGCGGAGAAACTGTCGCCCATGCTGGTATCGGGCGGGGAAATATCCCACGAACGCATAACGGAGTGCCTGGAAGTTCCCGCTGCGCAACTTGGTAGCGAGTTAAATGTGGGTCAATCCGGTCCTGCGATAGAAAAGGCACTCAAGGAATACAGCCTCACCGGCAACCCTGGTGGCCTTGAACGCAGCATGGACAGAGCGCTTATGGAAATGGTGCGGGAAGGCAAGAACGATATGTTTGGCATGGGTCCCCTGGTTGGCTACCTTCTCGGACGGGAAGCGGAAGCGAGGGCAATAAGGGTGATTTTCGCATCCAAACTTGCGAAATCCCCCGTCGAACTCCCAGAACTCTACGCATGAAAGGCGGCAAAGAATGAGCAACAAAACTTCGATAGCCGCCATAGGTGACCGCGATTCGATCATGCTGTTTAAGGCATTGGGAATAGAGGCGGTCTATTCGAGCGACCCGAGGGAAACCGAGCGAGCCATTCACCGACTTGCCCGAGAGGGTTGCAAGGTCATATATATCACCGAACAGGCGGCGGAAGCTGCAAAAGAAGCGGTGGACCGCTATAAGACTGAGCCGTTCCCCGCCATAATCCCAATACCGAGCCGCATAGGCACAACAGGCCTTGGGATGCGCGCCATCCGCGCAAACGTAGAAAAGGCGGTCGGAGCGGACATCCTATTCGGCGAAGAAAGGTAGCACAACGATGAACGAAACGAGAACTGCGCCCACCGGTATAGAAAAGGCGGGCGTCATCCAAAAAGTAGCGGGACCGCTCATCGTGGCGACGGGCATGGCAGACGTGCAGATGTACGACGTCGTGCGCGTCAGCGATAAGCGGCTTATTGGCGAAGTCATAGAGCTTCGCGGAGATAGGGCGTCTATTCAGGTTTATGAGGAGACCGCGGGCTTAGGCCCCGGCGAACCCGTCTATTCGACGGGCGAACCTCTTTCCGTCGAACTGGCGCCCGGCTTGATAGAAGGAATTTTCGACGGTATACAGCGACCACTTGACGTGATTTATGAGATGACGGGCGAGCGCATCGCTCGTGGGATAGACGTTCCCAAACTCAGCCGCGAGAAAAAATGGCCTTTCGTACCCAAAGCAAAGGTGGGCGATGTGGTGAACCCCGGCGACACGCTGGGAACAGTCGCGGAAACCCCCGCCGTCACCCAAAAGATAATGGTGCCTCCGAATGTCTCGGGAACGCTCGAATGGATTTTTGATGGCGAAGCCACCATAGTCGAGCCCATCGCAAGGCTTAAGCAATCGGACGGTACTACCATAGAGCTTCCCATGCTGCAGCACTGGCCAGTCCGAAAGGGCAGACCTTATGCAGAAAAGGTCACCCCTATGGAGCCGATGGTTACAGGGCAAAGGGTCATAGACACGCTGTTTCCCGTTGCAAAGGGCGGCGTTGCGGCGATACCGGGACCCTTCGGCTCGGGAAAGACGGTCGTCCAGCACCAGCTAGCCAAGTGGGCGGACGCTGATATTATCGTCTACGTCGGCTGCGGCGAACGCGGCAACGAAATGACGGATGTTCTTATGGAGTTTCCGCAGCTCAACGACCCACGAACAGGTCTTCCGCTGATGAAGCGCACGGTGCTCATCGCCAACACCTCCGACATGCCCGTCGCCGCCCGTGAAGCGTCCATTTATACGGGCATCACCATCGCCGAGTACTTCCGCGATATGGGCTACAAGGTCGCCATAATGGCCGACTCCACCTCCCGTTGGGCGGAAGCTCTGCGCGAGATGTCCGGCCGCCTCGAAGAAATGCCCGGCGAAGAAGGCTACCCCGCGTATCTTAGCAGCCGCATGGCGGAGTTCTACGAGCGTGCAGGCGAAGTCATCTGCTTGGGCAAGGACGGTCGAACCGGCGCGGTTTCCGCGATAGGAGCGGTTTCCCCTCCCGGCGGTGATACCTCCGAGCCCGTCTCCCAGGCGACGCTGCGCATAGTCAAGGTGTTCTGGGGACTCTCCTCAACTCTGGCGTACAAGCGCCATTTCCCCGCAATTGACTGGCTGACCAGCTATTCGCTGTACAGCGACAAGGTCGCGGGCTTTTTCGACAAGAGTGTTGCCCCCGACTGGTCAAAGCAGGTGCGCCGCACAATGGCGCTACTCTCCGAAGAAGCAGAGCTGGAAGAAATTGTCCGCTTAGTCGGCGTGGACTCCCTTTCATTCAAAGACAGGCTGTCTCTTGAATGCACCCGCTCCCTGCGCGAGGACTTCTTGCATCAGGACGCCTTCAACCCGGTGGACACCTACACTTCCCCCAAAAAACAGCACGATATGCTCGCCGCGATACTCGCCTGGTACGACAAGGGTCTTCAGGCGTTGGAGGATGACGTTCCCTTCAGCCGCATAACCTCGATGAAGATAATCGAGAAGCTGGGCAGGATGAAGTACGTGCGCGAGGACGAGTTTTCAGGGCACATCGTCACACTGAGGAAGGAAATGGATGCCGAGTTCATGGCGTTGACGGAAGGAGAGCAGGCCGATGCGTAAGGAATACAAGACCATTAAGGAAGTCGTCGGTCCCTTAATGCTCGTCGAAGGCGTCGAGGGCGTAAAGTACGACGAACTAGTGGAGATAGAGCAGAGCGGCGGCGAGTTGCGCTCCGGCAAGGTACTGGAGATTAACGGCGACAAGGCGTTGGTGCAGCTATTCGAGAGCTCCCAGGGACTGAAGATATCCGATTCAAAGGCGCGCTTTTTGGGGCACGGCATCCAGATAGCCGTTTCGCCGGATATGCTCGGTCGCATTTTTGACGGTATGGGTCACCCGATAGACAACGGTCCCGCGATTATCCCCGAAGCGCTGCGCGACATAAACGGCACGCCGTTGAACCCCGCCGCCCGCGACTACCCTGCGGAATTCATCCAGACGGGTATTTCCGCCATCGACGGGCTGAACACCCTCGTGCGCGGTCAGAAACTACCGGTGTTCTCAGGCTCCGGGTTGCCCCACGCTAACCTAGCCGCGCAAATAGCGCGCCAGGCAAAGGTGCTGGGAACGGGCGAAAACTTCGCCGTCGTGTTCGGAGCCATAGGCATCACCTTCGAAGAAGCGGACTTCTTCATAAGCGACTTTAGGCGCACGGGCGCCCTCGAGCGCGCGGTGCTGTTCATGAACCTCGCGAACGACCCGGCGGTCGAGCGCATCGCAACGCCGCGCATGGCCATCACCTGCGCAGAATACTTGGCTTATGAGCTGGATATGCATGTGCTGGTCATACTGACCGACATTACGAACTACGCCGAAGCGCTGCGCGAGGTTTCCGCCGCAAGAAGGGAAGTCCCCGGGCGCCGCGGCTACCCCGGCTACCTCTATACCGACCTTGCGTCCATCTACGAGCGCGCCGGCAGGATAAGGGGCAAAAAGGGCAGCATCACCCAGATACCGATACTATCCATGCCGGAGGACGACAAGACCCACCCCATACCCGACCTCACCGGGTACATCACCGAAG
>CALNBC010000384.1 GCA_937874755.1 uncultured Clostridia bacterium | reverse complement strand
GAGAATAGAATATTGAGCATTTTTTTTGTAGGAGCTGAGCCGTTTAGGTTCAGCTCCTTTTACAGCACTTTAGCAAATTAGGATTTTAACGTCAAGGGTGAAAATCCATCAGAGTGTCGGTCAGTAAGGCAGTCTGTCCGCAAAAAATACGGATAGCTGGTTATGGATTTCTCCCCAGTCCTTGCGCTTGCCAGTCCATTTCTGCGTAATATCCATCGTAGCCAGGTAAAGCATCTTGAACAGGGCTGTATCGCTGGGAAAAGCGCCTTTGTTTTTGGTCACCTTCCGCAGCTGGCGGTTGTAGCCCTCAATGGCATTGGTGGTGTAAATCAGCGTCCGGACAGCCTGGGGATACTTGAAATACGCTGAAAGTTCCGGCCAGTTCTCTCGCCATGATATCGCTATCCGGGGATACTTTTTGCCCCAGCGCTCATCGAACGTCTCGAGGTTTTGCAGGGCGGCTTCCTCGCTGACCGCCTGATAGACCGCCTTCAAATCCACCATCAGCGCCTTTAGGTCTTTGTATGACACAAACTTCGTGTTGTTGCGGATTTGGTGGATGATGCAGCGCTGGATTTCGGTTTTGGGGTATACTGCTGCTATCGCCTCCGGGAATCCTGCCAAACCGTCGATGCAAGCAATCAGGATGTCCTCCACGCCGCGATTCTTTAGGTCGTTGATGACAGACAGCCAAAACTTGCTACTCTCGTTTTCGCCTATCCACAGGCCAAGAATATCCTTCCGACCCTCCATGTCGACGCCCATGCAGATGTACACAGCCTTCTTAATGATGCGCCCTTCCTCCCGAACATGGTAGTGAATGGCATCAAGGAATATGACCGCGTAGATGCTCTCAAGAGGGCGTTGCTGCCATTCTCTGGCAATGGGCAGTATCTTGTCTGTGATTCGGCTTATCGTGCTGTCTGAAAGCTCCAGACCGTATAACTCGCGTACATGGGATTCCATGTCACCCGTCGTCATACCCTTGGCATACATGGAGATTATCTTCTCCTCCATATCCTGCGTCAGGGTATTTTGGTGCTTCTTTACAAGCTGTGGTTCAAATTCGCCCTGCCGGTCGCGGGGCACTTTGATTTCCGTATCGCCATAGCTGGTGTGCAGCGTCTTTTCGTAGCTGCCGTTGCGGCTGTTATCCGTTCTTTTGTTCTTGTAATCATACTTGCTGTAGCCGAGTTCTTCGTCCAGCTCCGCTTCCAGCCCATCGCCTATGATGCTACTCACAAACTCCCGCACCAGAGCATTCAGGTCTTGTCCGTTTTTGATTGGGTATTCTTTCAGAAATTCCCGAAACAGACTTTGTCTTACTTTTTCTTCTTCTGTGATTTGTTTTCTTCCCATTTTAAAACCTCCATTGGGATGCTCTCTATTCTACATCCCTTCGGAGGTTTACACAATTTTTGAAACGGTCTCTTTTCTTAAAGAAGCTGACGAGCAAAAGTATCACTTTAA
>CALNBC010000383.1 GCA_937874755.1 uncultured Clostridia bacterium | reverse complement strand
GAGCTGATAACCTACGGTCTTAAGGGGCTTTCGGCGTACAGCAAGCACGCCAACGTGCTTTTGAAGGAGGACGAAGAGCTCGACGCTTTCATCCAGAGCGCGCTGGCAAAAACCCTCGACGATTCGCTGAGCGTGGACGACCTTGTTGCGCTGACCCTCGAAACCGGCAAATACGGAGTCAACGGTATGGCGCTGCTGGACAAGGCGAATACCGAATCGTATGGCAACCCAGAAATCACCACAGTCAACATCGGCGTAGGCAATCGCCCGGGTATACTTATCTCCGGTCACGACCTGCGCGACATGGAAATGCTCCTAAAGCAGACCGAAGGCACCGGAGTGGACGTATACACCCATTCCGAGATGCTGCCCGCGAACTACTACCCGGCATTCAAAAAATCCCCTCACTTTGTCGGCAATTACGGGAACGCATGGTGGAAGCAGAAAGAAGAATTCGAGAGCTTTAACGGGCCCATCCTTATGACGACCAACTGTATCGTTCCCCCAAAGGACAGCTACAAGGAACGCCTTTACACCACCGGCGAGGCAGGTTACCCCGGATGCAAGCACATTGCGGGCGAAATAGGGGAGGAGAAGGACTTTTCCGAGCTTATAGAGCAAGCCAAGAAATGCGCTCCGCCAAAGGAAATCGAAACCGGAACCATCGTCGGAGGATTCGCACACAACCAGCTTATGGAGCTTGCGGGCACCATAGTTGACGCTGTGAAGTCGGGCGCACTCAAGAAGTTCGTCGTCATGGCGGGCTGCGACGGCAGGGTCAAGGCAAGGAATTATTACGCCGACTTTGCCAAAGCACTGCCCAAGGACACCGTCATTCTGACCGCCGGCTGTGCAAAGTACAGATACAACAAACTCGACCTTGGCGACATCGGGGGTATCCCTAGGGTGCTGGACGCGGGGCAATGCAATGACTCTTATTCGCTTGCCGTCATCGCGCTCAAGTTGAAGGAAGTATTCGGGCTGGACGATATCAACGACTTGCCCATAGTCTACAACATCGCCTGGTACGAGCAAAAGGCGGTCATAGTTCTGCTGGCACTTTTGTCTTTAGGCATAAAGAACATACACCTTGGACCCACGCTGCCCGCGTTCCTCTCGCCCAACGTAGCTAAGGTGCTGGTTGAGAATTTCGGCATCGCCGGTATCGGCACCGTAGAAGACGACATCGAGCTTTTCTTCGGAGCATAAAAAGCAAACCAAACCCGGGACAAACAAAAAAGACCACTCTGTGGTCTCAGCCTGTCGAAAAACTCCATCCCCGGGGTTTTGGGGGTCGAAGCCCCTGAGCTTCAATCAAAACTGGCGACATGCGCGTCAGTTTTGCCGTACTATTTCGGTCATAAGTGACCGAAATTACCCTGAGCCGGAATCACAGATTCCGGCATTTCATCAAGGATTGATGTCGGCTTCGCCGACGACCTTGCGAAGCGAAAACCCATCGGCGAAAAAGGCCCGCAGGTCTTTTTTGGCGCCCTAAGACCACTCTGTGGTCTTCTTTTTAATACTGTCTATTCCTCAAGCCCCAGAACGGCGGCAGCCATCGCAACAGTTCCTTCGATTGTTTTGCACATCTCGGTAATGCTGACCTGCTCCTTGGGCTGGTGCGCCCATTTCTCCTGCGCGTGAGAGTAGCCAATGGTCGGTATATTGTGAAGGCCCGCAGTCATGCTGCCGTCGGTGCCGAATTTCCAGTAGATGCAATCCGCTTTTTGCCCAACGGCGGGCAGAGCGTCCAGCGCCTTCTTTACGATGGGCAGCTCGGGGTCGGTCAGCCATGCAGGGTGATATTTGTCGACCGTTTGCTCATAGCCCGTATAAGTGCGCTCGTCGTAAGAGCGGGTGCGCGCAACTGCTTTGAATTCGGGGTCTTTTTCAGACAACCTCGCAAAGAGCCTGTCAAACTCGCCTATCAGCTCGGGAATGGACTCTTGCGGCATATAGCGGCGGTCTATCGATATTTCGCAATAATCGGGGACTATGCTTTGCGCGCCCGGCTTTACGATGCAGTCTGTTACGGTAACCGAGCTCTCGCCCAATACGGGATGACTCTTGAGTGTGGAGGGCATTTCGTCAAACACATAATCCATTACCGGAACCATCTTTTGCAGCGCATTAACGCCTTGCTTGGGTTGGCTGGAATGCGCCGTTTTGCCCATTGTGCTTACCACGAGCTCCACTTTGCCACGGTGCCCGAGGGCAATCTTCCCCGAGCTGGGCTCACAGAGTATGCAAAGGTCTACGCTCTGGGCGCGCGAGGGCAATGTTTGTTCTATCAGCACCTGCATACCCAGCATCTCTGCTGCCTCTTCGTGCACCACGGCAGAAAAAATCAGAGTGCCGTCGAACCTTTTGCCGAGGTCAACTTGCTCCTTAAAATACTTCAGCGCAAAAAACTGTGCCGCAAGCCCCGCTTTGAGGTCAGACGCGCCCCGCCCGACAATCAGGTCTCCGTCTACGTCGCCGCCAAAGGGCGTATAAGGCGCCCACGCGTCGAGATTGCCCGCCGGTACGACATCCAAATGCCCGTTTAGCATAACGGTAGGTCCCGCCCCGCAGGTAATCTGCCCTACGACGTTGCCGGCAATATCCACATAGCAATTCACCCCCAACTCCTTTAGGGAATTCAGTACGAACTCGGCAATGTCGCCTTCCTCGCCCGTAAGGGAAGGCCGGCGAATCAACTCCTGCACATACTTTGTGTATTCACGCTTGACAGAATCCGGAACGGCCACAATTACATCCTCCTATCCTTCGGTTAAGTTTAATTAAATCACAATACACGGCTGTTTACAACAAAGCTTGCGGCTAAAAAGGTGAATGGAGCAACGATAACGGCTGCTCTTTTGGTGAGGCAGAGACACCCGTTTGCTGTACGCACACGAGTCATTCAAAATTGCTGCATGACAAAAAAACCATCTGGTGATAAATCGCAATCTATCAACAGATGGCTTTGTGGTGGGC
>CALNBC010000382.1 GCA_937874755.1 uncultured Clostridia bacterium | reverse complement strand
CGACTGCGTGGCCTGCGCCGCCGCCCTGGCGAACAATGGGGGCAGGGTGTGCTTCGTTTGCCCCGGGTTGAGAGTGGGCGAGTTGTTCTCGCTTTACGAGAGGCATAGGCTCACCCCCAAGCGCGCTCAGACAGTGCACCCGAGTTACGGCGCGCCACCTTCGATACTGCTAGTAGAAGGTATCAAAGGGGGGAAGCCAGGGCTCGAGTGGCTGCCGCCCTTGTACCTTCGGGACAGCGAGGGCAATATGACGCAAGAATGCAAAAGGGCTTACAATATTGTTGACTGATATTGCTTTTAATTTGACAGGGAGTCAGATATGCTAAGAACCATCGAATGGACGGGCGATTCGGTGCGCCTGCTGGATCAGACAAAGCTACCACGAAGTGTGGAATACATCGCGATTTCCGACCCTTCGCGCATGGCTAAGGCAATATTCGACATGGAGTTGCGCGGAGCACCCCTCATAGGCGTTGCCGCGGCTTACGGCATGGCGCTGTCTGCGCTGCAAAACGGCGGCGAGCTGTCCGGAATCGAGCGGGACGCGATGGTGCTTCGCGCCGCCCGCCCCACCGCCGTGAACCTGTCTTGGGCGGTGGACGAACAGCTCAAAGTGGCACGGGAACACTCAAAGCCTGGGTCGGCAGCTGTGGCGCAAGCGCTGATTGGGAACGCCCAAAGGATACACAAAGAGGACGGCGAAATAAACAAGTGCATAGGTGAGAATTTGCTCTCCCTGCTAAAGCCCTGCATGGGCGTGCTGACCCACTGCAACGCCGGAGCGCTCGCCACCACAGCTTACGGCACTGCCACCGCCCCCTTCTACCTCGCGAAGGAGCGCGGCATACCCCTTCGCATATACGCGGACGAGACCCGTCCGAGACTGCAGGGCGCGTCCCTGACCGCCTTCGAGCTCTTTGAGGCGGGAATTGACGTAACCCTGATTTGCGACAATATGGCGCCGGTGCTGATGCGCGCCGATAAGGTGGACGCCGTAATCACCGGCTGTGACAGGGTAGCTAAAAACGGCGACACCGCCAACAAAATAGGCACTTTTTCGTTATCGGTGCTGGCTAAGCACTTCGGCATACCGCTCTACATCGCCGCGCCGGGCCCTACCATAGATTTCGC
>CALNBC010000381.1 GCA_937874755.1 uncultured Clostridia bacterium | reverse complement strand
GTCCGCGGAATCCGCCACGTGGCGCAGCTCCTGAAGCACAAAACCGGGGATGACCAGCGTCCCCTCCACAATGCCAGTCTTGCATATGTCGAATATGCGGCCGTCTATTATGACGGAAGTGTCCAGAATCTTGGGTTTTGCGGTGGAGCCCTTTTCAGCTTTTTGCGCCTTGTCGCCCTTCTTTTCGCGCCTGGATTGCATGCCTTCGGGTAACTTGAACTCTGAGCGCCGCTTCCTGCCTATGGTCCACCCGAGGTACGCCAGCACGGGATAGGTTATCACCGACAGGGCGATGCTCACCACAGGTACGGGAATTGCGGCAAATAAGCTGGATAACAAAAGAGCTATCAACAGACCGAGTATCAGGCCTATGACCCCGCCAAGAAGGTCCATCAAGGGCATTTCGCTCAACGCGGTTTCTGCTGCTCGGATTGATTTGGAAATAAAATTGATGATTGCGGGTGAAATAAAGAAAAACATAAATCCGAAAGCAACCGCGACAACGACGTAAATCGCTATTCTGGCGACCGGCACGAGCATGCTTAGATCGAAAATGCCGATAAGTTTCATCAAGCTGTCGATCCCCATCAACAGACCGACACCTATGACGCATCCAGCCAAGGCAATCAGCACTCTCAATACAATCCTGCCTGCGTCCTGTCCCTTTTTGTTGTCTTGATTCAATAAACCACCTCCCTAGTATTCAAAAAGAAGTATATGTGCAGCGGCGTTGAGCGTCAATGCCCATGCCGCGAATTTTAGCGCTTTTTTAACTGGTCGGAGCTTTACACTTTATGAAGTATGAGCATAGCGCACCCGACGGGATCCGCCCGCGAAGAGCACGCTATGCTCTAAAATTATACGTTATGATTGTGACAAAACAATGACTTTACATAAAATATAGGGAATTTTTCGGCTAAAAAGCGGTTTAAGCGCCGCAGCCTTCTAAAAGGTCAGTCAAAATACCGTCCATATCTTCTTCGGTGCGGCTGGTGGCAGCCGCTAACTCATCGAGCAGGAAGCTGCGGGCATTGGTCAGCATATTCTTTTCCCCAGCCGAAAGCCCCTTTTCGGAAGAGCGAGCCGAAAGCGATTTGACGACCTGGGCAATGGACTTGATGTCGTTCTCCTTCAAGCGGTCGAAATTATAGCGGTAGCGGCGGTTCCAATTGGCATAGGGTTCATCCACCTCGCATTCGGTGATGAAATCGATGATCTCCTCCGCTTCGGATTCGGAGATAATGTGCCTAAGCCCTGCCTTATCTGCGCGCCCCGTAGGGATCAGTACTTTAAGCCCGTCTGTACGGAAGACGAGGACGTAATAGGTATCCTCCACTCCGCGCACCTCGCGCTTCTCAATTGACTCGACTACCCCCACGCCGTGCATGGGATAGGAAACGGTATCACCAACTTTGAACATGCTGTATCTTTTAACCTCCGGATAGACAGGCCGACTGCAGTGCCGACAGCCCAAAAGAAACGAACCTCATTTCTTTTTAGATTTCATGGCTCCCGACCAAGTTTGTATACAAACTCCAAAGCCATGCTAGGAAGGCAGGGTCTTTGCCAGCGGCTCAATGCTTTGAACCGCCCGAAAAAGCCTTGACTTTGCGCTTCCGAATGACATTTCCGCGTTACATCGCGAAAAAGGTTGCGGCTGATTTCGCCCCGTTTTTGGGGCTTATCATAAACCGGCAACCTTATTATACATCATAACGTCGTAGATGTCAAAAAAAATTATATGGTAACATGGCGGGCATGGCTTGTCAAGCGTATATGGCTCAAATATTTATCCTAAAACAGATGGGAGAACGCCTCTTCTACGGTGCTCACTCCCACTATATCTATGGGAAGAGTCAGCCCGCTTCTATTCGACTTGGGGAGCAAGATTTTTTCAAAACCCATCCTCGCGCATTCCGCCGCCCGCTTCTCCGCGGAGGAAATCGAGCGCACCTCCCCCGTCAGCCCTATCTCACCCAACACCGCGCAGCCGGCCCGCAGGGGAATGTTGCGCAGCGAAGAATAAAGCGCGCAGACTATGGCGAGGTCTGTGGCGCGTTCGTCCACACGCAGACCACCGACTATGTTCACAAAGACGTCCTGATCGCCAAAGGCGAGCCCGAGCTTTTTTTCCAACACCGCTATCAACAGCGCGAGGCGGTTATAATCCAGCCCGGCGGCGACCCGCCTCGGCATTCCAAAAACCGTCTTGGTCACCAGCGCCTGGAGTTCGACCATGACGGGGCGGCTGCCCTCTATGACGCACATGGGGGTGCACCCCGGAACGGATTTTTCCCTGTCCGGCAGAAAGAGCGCGGAGGGATCCTCTATTTGCGCCATTCCTCTCTCGCCCATTGTGAACACGCCTATCTCGTTGGTGGAGCCGTAGCGGTTCTTGACGGCGCGGAGTATGCGCAAATCGTCCGACCTGTCGCCCTCGAAATACAGCACAGTGTCCACGAGGTGCTCAAGGAGCTTTGGCCCTGCAATAGCGCCCTGTTTGGTAACATGACCTACGATAATCGCCGTAACGCCCGTCTCCTTCGCGAACCTAGTAAGCTGCGAAGTCGCCTGGCGTATCTGGGAGACCGAGCCCGCGGCGGTGGAGAGCGCGCCCGAATGGACGGTCTGTATCGAGTCGACGA
This sequence comes from uncultured Clostridia bacterium, assembly GCA_937874755.1. Classification (GTDB taxonomy): domain Bacteria; phylum Bacillota; class Clostridia; order Christensenellales; family CALWSW01; genus CALNBC01. The sequence goes on along the minus strand of CALNBC010000381.1, from coordinate 1,543 downwards.
CTATCGCGGCGCATTTGAGTTCCTTTGCCCTATCTATTATGCTGTCCAGCTCGTTTTCGGCGAGCACGTAGAGGTGCTTGCCCATAACTCCCAGCCTCTGGGCGCGCAGCCTTATCTGGGCGGCGCTTTCCTCCCCGGTGGCGTACAGCACGGGGTTATCCCGGGAAAGCTCATCGCACACCTGGAGCAGCAGAGTGGACTTGCCTATGCCCGGGTCGCCGCCGAGCAGCACCGTACCGCCGCGCACCAGTCCGCCGCCGAGCACGCGGTCGAGCTCCGCCATGCCCGTCTTTATCCTTCGGGCATTGTCTGCCTTGATTTCTTTCAAAAGTTCCGCTTCGGTGGTGCTCTTAGCAGGCGCCCTCGCCCCCTTGGGGACCTTTTCCACCTCGGTAAGTGTATTCCAGCTTTCGCAAGCGGGGCATTTGCCCATCCATTTGCCGGTTTCGTAGCCGCACTCCGAGCAGATAAAGCTCGTGGTTGTCTTTGCCATCGTAGACCTTCTCTCTATCATATTAACCTGTATTAAACAGTTGATTGCAAAAAGCCGCCCTACTGGGGCGGCGTGGTACAAATCAGGAAATTGCCGCGTACTTCAGCACGTCCCTCGAAATGATGCCCGTCTCAAACCAGATTACCTTGTCCGAGGACACTTCCGCCAGCATCGCTGATTCGGAAGCGGGGGTGACTATTTGCTCGTACCCGTCCTCCAAGAAATAAACGTAAATCGAATTGTTGCGGTTGTAGGCGAGGAATTCCTCCGCGATTCCGTAGGTCAGCACATTGTCTGCTATGAGCAGCGGCTCTTTGCGGTCTATCGAGAGGTAGAGGTTTGCGTTCGCTGAATGGTCGCTGTCTATCCACGCCCAGGAGGAACCGTTGGTTACCGGGTCGTGGACGTACATATTCGCTTGATACGTCCCGATGTTTGCGCCGTTCTCGAGGTCTATATAGCGGATTACGCTCTTGGGTTCGCCACCTTGAGCGACAGACTCATCTTCCTCTGCCCAAATAATCTCGCCGTTCTTTGCGCAGGAATCTGACTGCCCGCTCCTGCTCCTTTCGAAGGTTGCTACGGTGACGTACTCCAAAGTGTTGAGGTCGCAGGCGTACAGCTTATCCATATAAGTACCCGTGCGCTCCGTCCAGACAAGCACATCCTCCGACAGGCTTAGGGAAGGTTGCCCCGCGTAATACTCCTTGACGGTGACTGTTGTCCTTTGCTCGCGGTTGTATGCCTTGACGAACCCGCCCCCCGCACGGCTCCCGTCCGTAAACACCAGCCACTTCTCGTTCATGTCAAGCGAGAAAATATCCTGCCTTTCCGCGGTTATAGGCAGTTGTTGCGGGTTTTCGGGGTCATCCAAGTCCACGGTGTATATGCTCTTCAAGAGCGGATCGCCGTTTTCGTCCACCCCACCAGAATAGGCTATTACCCCGTCAAAGGAGCAAGTATCCCCAACGTAACGCACGCCCGGGCTTATCTCCTTTTGCAGCGCGCCAAGTTCGGTGGTTTGGATGCTGTGCGCCGCGGGGCTCTCGT
>CALNBC010000380.1 GCA_937874755.1 uncultured Clostridia bacterium | reverse complement strand
GGGTTCGACCATTTCGGGCGGTCTATTTTGCTCTTTGGAGAGAAGCTTCGCTGCGGAATTCGCATTCATGATGAGCATTCCCGCAATACTCGGCGCGACTGTGCTCCAAGGGGTGGACGTCATAAAGGCGGGGATAGGCAACGTTGAGTGGCTGCCCATAATCGTCGGCATGGTCGTAGCGTTCTTTTCCGGGCTGCTCGCCATCAACTGGATGCTTAAAATAGTAAAAAAAGGCAAGCTGGGCTGGTTTGCCCTTTACACAGGAATTATTGGTGTGCTCGTGCTTATAGACAAATACTTCACCCACTTTTTCTTCTGACAATCGATATTGTTAACATACATAGGGCTATGCAGCCCTTTGACCACCAAGGAGGAAGACTATGAAACTCGGCGTTATCGGCCTGCCGAACGTTGGTAAGAGCACACTCTTCAACGCTCTTACCCACGCGGGCGCACAGGCCGCCAACTACCCCTTTTGCACAATAGAGCCTAATGTGGGGGTTGTCTTTGTGCCGGATTCGCGGTTGGACGACCTCGCTACACTGTACAACCCTGAAAAGTACACCCCCGCCACCATCGAATTCGTGGACATCGCGGGACTCGTCAAGGGGGCGAGCAGGGGTGAGGGACTGGGCAACAAGTTCCTCTCCCACATACGGGAGGTGGACGCCGTCGTACACGTCGTGCGCTGCTTTGAGGACGGGAACGTGGTGCATGTGGACGGTTCCATCAACCCCGAAAGGGACGCGGAAACCATAAATCTCGAGCTAATCTTTGCCGACCTCGAAACGCTGGAAAAACGCACGGCAAAAGCCCAGAAACTCGCCAAGACGGACAAGCACGCCCAGCATGAGCTCGAGCTTTGTGAGCAGCTTAAAATCCACCTCGAATCGGGCAAGCCCGCCCGCACCATGGCGGCTTCGGACGAGGATCGCACTATAATAAAGGGTCTATTACTGCTGACGGACAAGCCCATCATCTATTGCGCCAACGTCGGCGAGGAGCAACTTGGCGACGATAATGACGAGCATGTCTCCCGCCTTGCCGCGGTCGCAAAGGCTGAGGGGGCAGGACTGATCACCGTATGCGCCCGCATCGAGGAGGAGCTTGCGGACATGGAGCCGGCCGAGCGTTCCGAATTCCTCGCCGAACTCGGCATCGGTCAAAGCGGCTTGGAACAGTTGGTAGTCGAATGTTATGACCTCTTGGGGCTAATGAGTTTCCTCACCGCAGGACCCAAAGAAGTGCGCGCTTGGACCATAGAAAAGGGCACAAAGGCGCCCCAAGCCGCCGGCAAGATACATACGGACTTTGAACGCGGCTTCATACGGGCGGAGGTCGTCAGCTTCGACGATTTGATGCAAAACGGCGGCATGAACGGCGCAAAGGAAAAAGGGCTCGTTCGCTCCGAAGGCAAGGATTACATTATGAAAGATGGGGACGTGGTGCTGTTCAGATTCAACGTGTAGACGCTAAAAAAAGACCGGATTGCCCGGTCTTTTTGCTACGCTTCTGCTTTGCTTAGTTAAGGCTTACAGCCTTATCTTGCGTATATCGTCCTTGAGGCGCTCGATGTCTGTAAGCCAGCTCTCGATGTCCTCTTCGTGCTCCAGCTCGTCGTTCAGTATGGTGACCGCCATCTGATAGGTGGCATAGTCCTTGCCCTCGGTGAAGGCTGCAAGCTGCTGGTAGCGCTCAATTGCGCAGCGCTCACCGTCCAGGTTCTGATTGAGTATGCTTTCTATGTAAGGGTCGTTGGGCTCTAGGTAAGCGCATTCGGCATGGCTATACCAATCCTTTGGGTTGAGCAGCGGTGTGCCGCCCAACTGGATAATGCGATCC
>CALNBC010000379.1 GCA_937874755.1 uncultured Clostridia bacterium | reverse complement strand
CGCTTTCGTTCGGTGGCTGGTGGGTCGGTGAGTCAGTCCTCCTGCCCCCGGGGCTGCGCATGGGGATCCAGCTTAAGGAGCGATTCGATATAAGCCACTATGGCTTCTATGGACTGACGGTTCCTGCCGCCGCGCATGACGGCGAAATCGCACTCTTTGACGTATTTGGAAATATGCAGCTCGTACATGGGCTTTACGGTGGTGAGATACTGGTGGGAAATTCCTTCCAGCGAGCGACCACGCTCTATCATGTCCCTCTGGATGCGCCTAAGCAGGCACACGTCCACATCGACCATCATGTAGACTTTAAGGTGCATCATTTCCCTGAGACGCTTGTCATAAAAAATATGGATGCCTTCCAAAATAAGTACCGTCGGCGGCTCGATGACAATGTCGGTATCTGCGCGAAGGTGCAGAGCGTAATCGTAGCCTTTTTTTGTTATCGATCTACCTTCCGAGAGCGCGAGCAGGTCATCGTATAATTGGTCGTAATCAAACACTGTGGGAGCGTCGTAATTTAGGTTTATGCGCTCATCCATCGGAAGGCTGGAATGGTCTTTGTAATACCAATCCTGCCCAATCACAATGGTCGGGACGGACAGGGAGCTTTTAATTTCTTCTGCCAGTGTGGACTTTCCGCTTCCACTGGCACCGCATATTCCGATTACGATCAACGTCTGCCTCCTAGTGTGTTTTTCAAATTATACGCGATTCGCTTGCGTGAAGGCAATGCCGAAGTTACACCCCCGAACTGCCGAGCCCGCCACCCCTTTGCACATCCGTCGCGGCAGAATCCGCTTCGAGCACAGGCAAAAATAGACCCTGAACTACCCTTTCGCCTGCCTTTATGACCACGGTATTTTGCTCCCTAAGATCCTTTATGACAGGTATTTCTATTTTTTCACCCGTAGAGAGGGTGACGCTTTTATAACCCGAAAGCTCCATCGACGGTCTTAGGTTTCGTAGCGCTATGTGGATATTGCCATCGTTATAGGGGTTTTCGTAATAATCGCTGTCTATCACGCCAACGGTGTTCGCCGCCATGAGGTCGCGCTTTATCCCCGATGAGCTGCGCACGACAATGAGCAGCACCTCGTTTTCAGCCATCTCCGCCTTGATATCCGTAGCGAAGGAGACCTTTCCCTGGGGCGGAATCACAATGTCGAACGGGGCGAAAAAGTCGTACCCCGCGCTGGTCTTGGTAGCGCGAAGTGGCATAATGGGAGCTTCGCTATTTGCAGGGGTAGAAACGGTTCGAAAGCCTCTCTTGGGCATTACAACCTCCAGTGGGGTGTTTTGTTACGGACTGCAGCAGACTGTCTGCGTTTTTGCCATTAACAGTATAGCAGAAGAATGTGTTACAATATAGTAGAACATGTCAACGAAACTAAAATGCGACTTGTTTTGGAGTGATTATGCAGCTTGGAATATCGACGGCGTCATTCTATTCCCGTATGCTGACTGAGGATGCCCTTACTACCGTCAAGGAACTTGGGGCGGACGTGTGCGAGGTCTTCCTTGATTCGTACTGCGAATATGAACCCGACTTTGGCGCTGTGCTCTATGAGCGCGTGAGGGAGCTGAACCTTGAGGTATTGTCCGTCCACGCTATGAGCCAGCAGTTTGAACCTCAGCTTTTTTCGCTATCCGTCCGCCAAAGGGAGGACGCGCTAAAGCTCATGCAAAAAGTGCTGACACAGGGCAGGCTACTCGGAGCACAGCGCATGGTGTTCCATGGGCCGGCGCGGCTTCGCGGCGCGGTCAGAAACGCGCAGTACAAGCGGATAGGTCCCATCGTATCGGACCTTGCGGATATGGCGGGGGACTACGGCATACGCCTCGCCTGGGAGAACGTAAGCTGGTGCCTTTTTTCCTACCCCGAGTTCGTCTCAGAAATCATGGATTACATCAAGAGCGATAACTTGGGCTTCACGCTGGACATAAAGCAGGCGGTGCGCTCAGGGCGGAACCCGTTTGAATATCTGGAAGCGATGGGCGGCAGGCTTTGCCACGTCCACCTTTGCGATTACGACCTTTCAAAGCAGGACTTCGGACTTTGCCTGCCGGGGAAAGGCACTTTTGACTTTGGTCGTCTTTTCAAAACGCTGGACTCCTCGGGGTACGACGGAGCGGCGATGATAGAGCCGTACAGCGATATTTACGGTAGCGTCGAAGAAATAGGCGATTCCTTAGCCGCAATGCGCCTCATAAATGGCGAAATGTAATACCGCAGTATTCCGGAACTTCGGCAGTCAATGACAGACAAATGCCCGACCCCAAAAATATCTGGGATCGGGCTTCGCTTATTGTATCGAGACCGCCGATTACTCCCCAAGCGTACCCGTCACCTTTTTCAGTTCTTCGGGAATTTCGATGTGCTGGGGGCAGTGCTCCATGCAGCTGCCGCATTCAATGCAGGTAGATGGTCTGCCCTCCTCGATGCGTTTGTACTTACGCTCCGCTCTATGTCTGTCTTCAAAGAGCAGAAGCTCGTTGTATATTTCGAATGCGTTGGGGATGTCTATCTTCTGGGGGCAGGAATCCACGCAGTAGCGGCACTTTGTGCATGGAACCACGGGTATTTCGTTTAGCATTTCCACTACTTTACCGATGGTTTCCTGCTCATCCTCAGAAAGGGGAGCAAATTCGGTCATATAAGATGTATTGTCCAGCATTTGCTCCATATTGGACATGCCCGACAACACTGTCATCACCCCGTCCAGCGAAGCGGCGTAGCGCACCGCCCAAGAAGCGACGGAGGCGTTTGGATTAGCGTCCTCGAATACTTTGCGCATCGCGGGGTTTAGTGTTGCCAGCGCGCTGCCCTTGACGGGCTCCATTATCAGTATAGGCTTGCCGTGCTTGCGCGCGACTTCGTAACAACCGCGGGACTGAACAGCGGGGTTCTCCCAGTCGGCGTAATTTATCTGGAGTTGAACGACTTCGGCTTCCGGGTGCTCTGTCAAGATTTTGTCCAGCACTTCGGGGGTATCGTGGAAGGAGAAGCCCATGTGGCGTATGCGCCCCTTCGCTTTAAGCTCCTTCAGAAAATCCCAGCCGCCCAGCCGCTCGGTCTTTTCGTACAGCTCTTCATTCAGCGAGTGCAACAGATATATATCAAAATAGCCTGCACCTGTGCGGCGGAGGGACTCCTCGAACATCTCGTTAAACTGCTCGGGCTTTTCTGTATCCCAAAATGGGAGCTTATCCGTCAGCCAGAAGGCTTCTCTTGGGTAGCGATCCACGACCGCAGCTTTGACAGCGCGTTCACTTTCACCGTCGCCGTAGACGTATGCCGTATCGAAATAATTGAAGCCTCGCTCCATAAAAACATCGACCATGGCCTTTGTCTGTTCGAGGTCGACCTTGCCCTTCGCCCTAGGCAGGCGCATCATCCCAAAGGCGAGCATTTTAGAGTTGTAGCCAAGGTAATTGCCCATTTTTTTCTCCTCTTAGGTTATCATTGCGCCGCCCATTTCGATTCGAAGGGCGACACATCAAAGTTAAGCGTTGGCGTCCTACAAGGTGTGAATTCTCAGACTTTTGAGAAGGGGGATGCCTCTATCTCTTCGATGATGCCCGCGACCGCCGCTTCAACGCTTCCCTCCTTAAAGGGGTTGTGAAGGTTAGCGACCTCAAGCAGCTCGAAATAGCCCTTGCTTCCGCCTGCGCGGCAAAGCCTGTAATAATCTTCCCACGCCAATTTCGGGTCTTTTTTCATGCGACCGTAAAGCTCGAAAGCGCATATCTGAGCTAGGGCGTAGTCTATGTAATAGAAGGGATAAAGGAAGATGTGCTGCTTTTGCATCCAGAAGCCGCCTTCTTCCAAGAATTCGTTGCCGTCGTAATCGCGCCAAGGCATGTATTTGCCTTCGATATCCCGCCAGACCTTCCTTCTATCCTTGGCGGACATTTGGGGATTCTCGAACACGCGGTGCTGGAATTCGTCCACGCTTACTAGGTAGGGAATGGTGGTCAGCGCAGAGGTAAGGTGTGCGTAGAGGTACTCATCCGCCTTCTCACCAAAGAACTTTTTCATATAGGGGTAGGCGAAATGCTCCATGGTCATGGAGTGTATCTCGTTTATCTCGCTGGTGGAGCTGGTTATGGCAGAAATAGGCAGCGTGCGCGATGCGACATACGCCTGAAAGGCGTGCCCTGCTTCGTGAGTGAGAACGTCGACGTCTGCGCTCGTGCCATTGAAGTTCGAAAATATAAACGGCGCTTTGTAGGATTCGAGGAAGGTGCAGTAGCCGCCCATGTGCTTGTTAGGTCTTGTTTTGAGGTCGAACAGCTCGTGCTTGGTCATAAAGCCGAAGAACTCGCCGGTCTCTTTCGAGAGCTCGCTATACATGTCTCCCGCGGATTTGATGAGGTAGTCCATGTCGCCGATAGGTTCAGCATTGCCTTGCGGGAAGACGAGGGATTCGTCGTAGTAGTGAAGCTCGCCTATACCTAGCCGGCGTCGCTGGAGTTCGAATATTCGCTCGCATGCGGGCACAATGACGGTTCTTACCTGTTCGCGAAAAGCCGCGACGTCCTCCGCCTTATAATCGAAGCGGTTTTTGTTGAGGTAGGCAAGCTCAGTGTAATTATTAAACCCAAGCTTTTCTGCCATGCGCACGCGAATGCCGATAAGCTGGTCGTATAGTCCGTCCAGCTTCTCAGAAACGCCTTCATAAAGCTGCGCCCATGCCAGAAATGCCTCTTTGCGCTCTTCTCTATCGGTGCTCTGCATATGCTTCAGCAGTCCATAGAAATTGCACTGTCCTCCGCGAAAATCCGTCGAGCAGGAGGCCACTGTCTTGGAGTATTCCTGTTCCAGATTGCTCTCCATGACGAGGTCTTCAGCGATTTCTTCGCTCATAATTCTCTGGGCGTTCTCCGCACTTTTAATGAATATCGAACCAAACTCTTTGGCGAACTCATCCTTGAACGACGATTCCGTCAATGCCTGGGAAGCGCGTTTCATAACTAGCATATATTCGGGAACCACCGAGTTCAGGTAATTTATCTCGCCGTCGTAGAATTCGTCCGAAGTATCCATCGTGTTTCGTATGCTGGCGATGGTGTACATCGTGGAGAACTGCGCGTCCAGCTTTTCTGTGTGAACGTAAAGCTCGCGGGCTTGCTCATAGGAAGAAGCCTGAAGGAATTCATCTATGGCTGCGTTGAGCTCTTTTTTGGCCGTTTCTATATCAGGTCGCGCATATTCAAGCTGTGAGAATTTGTCCATATTCACCCTCCCGAAATTTTAGTTGATACTTCATAATAAACCGCAGATGGTATTCAGTCAAGCGACGCAGTTAAAAAGACCGTCCTCTTTCGCGAAGAAGGCGGTCTTGGTGATTTGCGGGGTTAGAACTTGGGGCGTTCCACGTAGTGAGTGTGCAATAGCTCGTGGGATTTATGGCTGTTCGGTTCGCCGAGGAACTCCTCGTAGAGTTTCTTAATCGAGGGGTTCTCGTGGGACTTCCTAAGCACCATCTTGCGGTCTACGCCGTAAGTAGCCCTGGCGCGCTCAGTCTTGGGGTCCACTTTGTAGCGCGTGCGAGCGTCTACTATCGGCTGACCGCCGCCGGTGACGCAGCCGCCCGGACAACCCATTATCTCGATAAAGTGATAGTCCTTCTCGCCCGCGTTGAGGGTGTCCAGCAGCTTTGCGGCGTTCGCCGTGCCGTGGGCGATGGCGACCTTAACTTCAGTGGGCTTTCCGTCGATCGGCAGGGTGACGGTAGCTTCCTTTATGCCCTCTATGCCGCGCACAGCGGTATACTCAATGTCCTCCAGATCCTCGCCCGTCAATATGTCTGCTACTGTGCGCAGGGCAGCTTCCATAACTCCTCCTGTGACGCCGAATATGACCGCCGCGCCGGTGGAATCGCCGAGCATTTCGTCAAACTCCTCATCGGGCAGGTTTACGAAGTCGATGGAGGCCTGCTTGACCCTGTTGGCAAATTCCCTGGTGGTCAGGTTAGCGGCCACATCCCTGTAACCTTCGCGTCCCATCTCGGGGCGGATTATCTCGAACTTTTTCGCAGTGCAAGGCATGACGGATACCACGAAGATGTCCTTTGGATCGAGATTGTTCTTCTGGGCGAAATACGTCTTGGTAATGGCGCCCTGCATCTGGTTGGGGCTCTTGCAGGTGGAGAGGTTGGGAATGAATTCGGGGTACTCGTGCTCGCAGAACTTAATCCAGCCGGGGGAGCAGGAGGTAATCATGGGCAGCACTCCGCCGTTTTTCAGCCTGCCGAGCAGCTCTGTGCCTTCCTCCATGATGGTGAGGTCCGCGCCGAAATCCACGTCGAACACCCTGTCTGCCCCGAGGCGGCGCATTGCGGTGACCATTTTGCCCACGCAGGCGGTGCCTATGGGCAGACCAAACTCCTCGCCGATGGCGACGCGAACTGCGGGCGCGGGCTGAAATACGACGAATTTGTTCGGGTCGGCCAAAGCCTCCCAAACTGCGGCTGTAGAGTCCTTTTCGTAGAGGGCGCCCACCGGGCAGGCGGCGATGCACTGACCGCAGTTGATACAGGCGACTTCGGACAAGCTGTGGTTAAAGGGTACTCCGACTTCAGTCTCAAAGCCGCGGTTCTGCATACCGATAACCGCCACGCCCTGGGTCTTTTCGCAGGCGGCGACACACCTGCGGCAAAGTATGCACTTTGAATTGTCCCGCACGATGGAGGGCGAGAGGTCGTCGAAGCGGTTCTTGGTGGGCTTGCCGTCGTACGCGATTTCCCGCACGCCAAGCTCGTCGCAAAGCGCCTGCAATTCACAGGTCGTATTGCGCACGCAGGTCAAGCATTCGCGCCTATGGTCGGAAAGTATGAGTTCCAGAACAAATTTGCGGGCGTTGATTACGGAGGGGGACCTAGTCAGCACCGACAGCCCTTCTGAAACGGGCAGGGTGCAGCTTGCGGAAAGGCGGTGTGTCTTCGCGTCTTCCACCAGGCACATACGGCAGGCACCGATATTGTTGATGTCCTTTAGGTGACAGAGGGTGGGTATCTTGATGCCGTTATTCAGCGCCGCTTCAAGTACCACGGTACCCGCTTCGGCCTGCACGTCTATACCGTCTATTTTAAGTGTTACCATAAGTATGTTCCTTTCGTTTGAATTGACGCCGGTCATTTCTTATAAATCGCGTCAAACCGGCATTTTTCCATGCATGCGCCGCATTTGATGCACTTTTCGGTGTTTATGACATAGGGTTTCTTGAGTTCGCCCGAAATCGCATCTACGGGGCAATTCCTCGCACAAAGGCTACAACCGCGGCACTTTTCGGGGTCAATGTTGAATGTCAGCAGCTTGCGGCAGGAGCCCGCGGGGCATCGCTTTTCGTTTATGTGGGCTTCGTATTCGTCCCTGAAGTAGCGTATGGTGGATATGACCGGGTTCGGCGCGGTCTGGCCAAGGGCGCAAAGCGCGGTGGAGCTGATGTTCTTGCCCAGCGTTTCCAGCCGCTCGATATCGCCCGGTTTGCCGCGGCCTTCGGTGATGTCCGTCAGAATGTCCAGCATACGGCGGGTGCCGATGCGGCAAGGCGGGCACTTTCCGCAGGATTCGTCCACGGTGAACTCCAGGTAGAACTTGGCGATATCCACCATGCAGGTGGTTTCGTCCATTACTATCAAGCCGCCGGAACCCATCATGGAGCCAATGGCGGTAAGGTTTTGGTAGTCGATGGGCGTGTCGATGAGGCTGGCAGGTATGCAGCCGCCGGAAGGACCGCCGGTCTGGGCGGCTTTGAACTGCTTGCCGTTCGGGCAGCCGCCGCCGATTTCGTACACAATCTCCCTCAAAGTGGTTCCCATGGGAACTTCCACAAGTCCGGTGTTGTTGATCTTTCCACCCAAGGCAAACACCTTTGTACCCTTGCTGGTCTCTGTGCCGATGGATGAATACCACTCAGCGCCGTTGAGTATTATTTGGGTTATGTTAGCGTAGGTCTCAACGTTGTTCAAAAGGGTGGGCTTGCCAAATATGCCGCTGTTCGCCGGGAAGGGCGGACGGGGCCTCGGTTCGCCTCGTTGACCCTCTATGGAGGCGATAAGAGCGGGTTCTTCGCCGCAGACGAATG
>CALNBC010000378.1 GCA_937874755.1 uncultured Clostridia bacterium | reverse complement strand
GTCGATAACCCTCCAGTCCTCTGCGGATGCGGCGAGCAAGGCGCACATACTGGCCATCACCATGGAATACAACAACGCGGGGGTTAATTCCTTTACCTCCAGCGAAGCGTTGACCATACCTATAAAACAGCAGATGCGCGTCACTGTGGATGAACCTGTAATATACGTCGAGGGCGCGTCGGTGAACACACCCTTTTACGCGAATATCGCCTTCTACAACAAGGGTAAGTCCCAGCTTTACAATGTAACCCTCAAGCTCAAGAGCGAAAACGAAACGATGCGCCTAGAAGAGGGCTACTACGGCGGCAATATGGCTTCGGGCAGCTTGTCTTCCGCGGAAGTCAGCATAATCCCCCTTCAGTCGGGCGATTTGTTCGGCGCATTTGTCATTTCCTACGAGGATGAGGAAGGAACGGTTTACGAGCTTGAGAAGGAATTCACCGTCTATATCCAGGAGCCCATGGACTTTGGCGATGGCGGGATGGTAGATGGTGATATGGGCGTTTATGAGCCGTTCCCCGGCGAAGACATGGGCGGCGCCTCAGGCTCTTTCCCTGAATGGGCGTGGTATGTCATCGGCGGAGCTGGCGCTCTTGGAATCGCCGCGCTGGTCATAGTTCTACGCAAGCGTGCCAAGGCAAAACGCGAAAAGGAGCTTGAAGCCGAATGACCGTCCGCGATACGCTCAGTATGGCGTTTATGAACCTATGGCGGCGGAAGCTGAGGGCTTTTCTGACGGTACTTGGCATGGTCGTCGGAACTGCTTCCATCGTCGTAATGGTATCCCTGGGTATAGGAATAAACGTCACCTATCAAGAAAGTTTGTCCGAAGCGGGCAGCCTGACCAAAATAACGGTCAACCCGCAAAACTGGGACAAATACTACGAACAGATGGAATCCAACTCTTCGGGCGGGATGGCTATGCCGGCTTACCGCGGGGGCAACTCCGGCCCCGAAACGGTGGACATCAACGACAAGACCATCGAGACCTTTATGGGAATTGAGGGCGTAACCGCAGTCACTCCTGTGCTATCCTCCTATTCGGCGTACTTCAAATCCGGCAAGTTCTTTTCCAACTGCCAGCTCTTTGGAATAGACCCTAAGTATGCTGAGGTTTTCGGAATCGAGCTTTCCGAGGGTGAGATATTTTCGTCCACAGGTTCCGGCTCTATCGTTGAGATGGTCGTTGGCTCTCAATTCGCCCCCAGTTTTATGAACCCGGAAACCTACGCCTCCGCCATAGACAGAAACGGCAACCCACGGATAAACCCTATGACCTCGCGCATCCGCCTAACCTTTGACGGTGCGAACGTCTACCCTTGGTGGGGCGGCGAAACCAACGCGAAACCCGGCAAGATGTACACCGTCAAAGTTACGGGCGTAATCGCGGAAGGTACGGACTGGGAACTCAATTACAGCGCGTTTACCGACGTCAACACCCTGCGAAAGCTGATGCGAACAAACAAGAACTTTATCTACCGCGAAAGCAGCTCTACCTATGATTACGCCTGGGTCATGGCGAAGGACGTGGACAGCGTCACGAAAATCGCCGACGAAATCAAGGAAATGGGCTATGGAACCTCCAGCCTTGGAGATATTCTCAAGCAGGTGCAGGATTCTTCCGCGAGCCTTAGGGCACTGCTGGGTGCAATCGGCGGTGTAGCGCTTCTCGTGGCAGCCATAGGCATAATGAACACCATGATGATGGCGATATACGAGCGCACAAAAGAAATAGGCGTCGTCAAGGTGCTCGGCTGCCGCATGGGCGACATACTCCTGCTGTTCCTCGCCGAATCGGCGTACATCGGATTTTTCGGCGGGGTTATCGGTGTAGGAGTCAGCTATGGACTTGGTGCGCTGCTGAACCACCAGTTCCTCGCGGATATGGGGCTTCGTTCGGTTATCCCCCCCTGGCTGAGCCTCGGTGCGCTAGCCTTCTCCATCGTGGTGGCTATGCTGTCGGGATTGTATCCTTCCATCAAAGCGATGCGGCTGAGCCCTCTCGCCGCGATACGAACCGAATAGCTATACAAGAATTATTAAAAAGCCCGAGGGAACAGATAACCTCGGGCTTACGCTTGCTTCACCGCAAATAGATTGTTCTGAAGACTAGGTAGATTGCGATAGCATTTTTTCTGCCGCAAAGCGTATTAAAGGCTAATACATCTAAACAGCTACCTATCGCAACAAGCGGTTTTGTGGTATTATTTGATAATTGCCAGCTGATGCTTTTATTGGAGGCTCACAATGAATATAGTTCTTCTCGAACCCCTGGAAATACCGGACGAAACCCTAAATTCCCTCGCAGCACCCTTGATTGCCGCGGGGCATACCTTTTCATCCCATCCCCTCACCCAAATAGACGCGCAGACCATCGCACAGGCTAAGGAGGCGGATGTAATTATGCTCGCCAACAAGCGGCTGAGCGGCGACGTTATCGAAGCGCTGCCCAATCTTAAGTTCATATCCGTCGCCTTTACGGGCGTGGATCACGTTGGTTTGGATGCATGCAAAGCACGGAGAATCGCCGTCAGCAATGCCGCGGGCTACGCCACAGATTCGGTCGCGGAACTTGCCGTCTGCATGATGATTTCCTGCCTGCGCAATGTTCTCGCCTGTGACGAGCGCTGCCGTGAAGGCGGCACGAAGGACGGGCTAATCGGCACGACGCTAAAGGACAAAACAATC
>CALNBC010000377.1 GCA_937874755.1 uncultured Clostridia bacterium | reverse complement strand
CGTCACGAGGAGCAAAATTCAAGTGCGTTATGTGCGGAGAAGCGACCACGTCGGACTATATCAAAAGCGAAGCGCTGTCTGGAAGAATGAGCTCAGTCATGATGGGCGTAATTGCGGAGAGTGAACGCGGGCGTATCTTTGTTTCCCCCGACAATGAACAAATATTATCGGCTCTTCTTGATAAACCTGCTGATTATCCTACTGGAGAATTAAGCGCAGATAGACGTGCATTATGGACGCCGCTGTACGGTTTGGACACGTTCGATAAGTTGTTTTCAAATAGGCAGATTACTGCTATGGTCACATTCTCAGGTTTAGTTAAAGAAGCTGTTATGCAAGCGGAGAATGATGCCATATCCGCGGGATTGGTGAACGATCATTCGACAATAGCTGATGGTGGAACTGGTGCTCTCGCTTATGCTCAAGCGATTGGTGTATACCTCGGTTTTGCGGTTGACCGTGAAGCAAATTATTGTTCTTCGCAGAACGGGTGGAGCGGAGACTTTATCATCCAAGTTTTTGGTCGTCAAGGAATACCGATGGTATGGGATTATGCTGAAACGAACCCTTTTTCAAATTCCACAGGTAATTGGAGTGGCGCAATAAATTGGGTTGCCCTTGCAATAAACACTTTACCAGCAAAGGCAATCGGTTTTGCAAAGCAATTTGATGCTCAGAGCGACAACGGAATGCGCGACATTCTCGTATCGACAGACCCGCCGTACTATGACAATATTGGTTATGCCGATTTATCGGATTACTTCTATATATGGCTTAGGAACTCAATAAAAAGCATATATCCAAAGCTGTTTAGAACTATGCTTGTCCCCAAAACTGAAGAATTGGTTGCTATTCCATATCGCTTTGGTGGAAATGCAGAAGAAGCAAAATACTT
This sequence comes from uncultured Clostridia bacterium, assembly GCA_937874755.1. Taxonomy (GTDB): domain Bacteria; phylum Bacillota; class Clostridia; order Christensenellales; family CALWSW01; genus CALNBC01. The sequence goes on along the minus strand of CALNBC010000377.1, from coordinate 1,795 downwards.
CTTCGAGGATGGTATGTTCCACGCTTGCCAGAACCTAAACAAATACACACATAATGATTACCCTGTTACGATATATTACGCTTTTAAGCAAAGTGATACCGAAACGAATGAGAACGGAAGTCAAACAGCGTCAAGTGGTTGGGAAACAATGTTATCTGCAATCATTAGTGCTAATCTATCAATAACAGGTACTTGGCCGATGCATACCGAAAGAGAAACTGGACTAAAGGCAGCGGTGAACGCACTTGCTTCCTCTATTGTTCTTGTTTGTCGTAAACGGCCCGATAACGCACCCACCTGTACTCGACGCAACTTTATCAACGAGCTCAAGCGCGATCTCAAGCCAGCACTGCAAAAACTCCAACGTAGCAATATCGCGCCGGTTGACTTGGCACAGAGTGCTATTGGCCCCGGCATGGGTGTATACTCGCGGTATGCAAAAGTGCTGGAAGCAGACGGCTCACCCATGACTGTGCGCAGTGCCCTGCAAATTATCAATCAGGAACTGGACGTATTCTTCAATGAGCAGGACGGCGAGCTTGACCGGGACAGCCGTTTCTGCGTTGATCTCTACACGCAGAACGCCTTCAATGATATGAAGTTCGGCGATGCGGATACATTGGCCCGCGCCAAGAACACCTCCGTCGCGGCGCTTGCTTCGCGCGGCGTCCTCTATGCGCAGAAGGGTGTTGTCCACCTGCATGGACGCGACGAGATACCCATGAAAATCGATGCGAGTGAGCAGCTCATCTGGCTTCTGACCCAGCAGCTCACTCACGCCATGGAGACCGGCGGCATACAGGCCTGTTCGGAGATCATTGCTCCAATGTTCGGCTCCAATGCCGAACAGGCGAAATCCCTTGCTTACCGCCTGTTCACCATCGCCGAGCGCAAAGGCTGGGCGCAAGAAGCATACGCCTATAACGCGCTGGTCATTGCATGGCCCGAGATACAATCACGAGCGGCTGAATTACAGGCTGTGAAGCCCGAACAGCTCACGCTCTTTGACGTAACCGAGAATAATTAAGGAGGCAGCAGAGATGGCAGAGAACAATACGCTGGTACAGCAAGCCTTTCGTATTCTTCATCCTCAACTTGCAGGGTACATAGCGCAGGAATTAAGCCGCGAGTATAAAGATGGCTGGTGGCAGGAAGTGCTCATGACCTTGAACGATCAAGTGCGCGACCTGCCAAACGGCGGCGACTTTGCGAAGTTGGTAGATTCGCTGGATATAGCCAACTGCCTGCGCCTCTTTGACCGAAAGTGGAACGATGTGTTCCGCAGAAAGCTGTCGCTGGATTATCGGACGTGGGCAAAAGAGCTTATGGGCGTCCGCAACAAGCTCGCTCATATCGGAGGTCAAGATTTCTCCGATGACGACACATGGCGGGCGTTGGATACCATATCCCGCCTCTGCGAGCAAATCGACCCTGAGGCAACGGAGGAAATCCGCGCTTTGCTGCGTGAAGCGCGCTATGGCTCCGCAGGCGGTTCCACAAAAGTGACGGAGGCAGCGCCTGCGCCTGCTCCCGGTGCGAAGAATGCTGATGGAATCATGAGCGCCAGCTTACAAGGCCTTCCAAGCTGGCGCGACGTGATTGAGCCGCACCCGGACGTGGCGCAGGGTCGCTATAAAAACGCCGAATTTGCTGCCGACCTTGCGCAGGTGGCTCGCGGTGAGGGCGCATATGAGTACCGTGACCCAGTGGAGTTCTTTGCCCGCACATATGTCACAGAAGGTATGACCGGGCTGCTGGTGCAGGGACTTAAGCGCGTCAGCGGCAAGGATGGCGA
>CALNBC010000376.1 GCA_937874755.1 uncultured Clostridia bacterium | reverse complement strand
AGCTCTTCGCCTAAAGTGCAGCCCAATTCGTCCACCTGGCGTTCAAGTGCGCCTGCGCGCTCTACGTAGAACACCTTGCGCACCAGCGAATAGCCGTTGGAATGCAACCCCGAGGAGGGCAACGCGATTATCGCGTCGCCTTGTTTAATCGTAGTATTGTCGAATATCTTGGGCTGGTCGACCATGCCCACCGCAAAACCCGCAATGTCGTACTCGTCCTTGGGGTAAAACCCGGGCATTTCTGCGGTTTCGCCGCCGATTAAGGCACAGCCCGCCTGCACGCAGCCTTCCGCAACGCCCGAGACTATCGCCGCTATGCGCTCGGGCACGTTCTTGCCGCAGGCGATGTAGTCGAGAAAAAACAGCGGCACCGCTCCGCAACAGAGCACGTCGTTGACGCACATGGCGACGCAGTCTATACCCACTGTGTCGTGCTTATCCATCAAGAACGCGAGCTTTAGCTTGGTGCCCACGCCGTCCGTCCCCGAGACTAGCACAGGGTGCTCCATGTCCGCGATGTTTGGCGCGAACAGCCCGCCGAATCCCCCCACGCCCGACAGCACTCCCGGGGTGGCAGTCCTCTTTATGTGCTCCTTCATGAGCTCTACAGCGCGGTAGCCGGCGGTAATGTCCACCCCGGCTTCCTTGTACGATTTGGAGAAACTCTTCATATTGCCCTACTTACCCTCCTCGCTTACAAGCAAAGCTGTCACTCTTTGCCCGAACCTTCTCCTATCTTCCTTGTAAACTTGTTCTTGCCCGTTTGCTTCGGGAGCGCGCAGGGGTAATTCCCCGTAAAGCACGCGTCGCAAAAGCCCTTGGTGTTTTCTGCCAGCTTGACGACGTTCTCGGGGCTCAAAAAGCCTATGGAGTCGACGCCGAGCAGCTCCGCCACCTCTTCGGTGGTGTGGTTGTAGCATATCAGATTTTCCTGGGAGTCGATATCCGTGCCGAAGTAGCAAGGGTACAGGAACTTGGGCGCGGAGGAACGAAGATGCACCTCTTTTGCGCCCGCTTCGCGAAGCAGCGCGACCACCCGGGCGGAGGTCGTCCCCCGCACGATGGAATCGTCCACCAGCACGACGCGCTTGCCCTTGACCGTGGCGGTGACGGGGTTGAGTTTTATGCGCAGGAGGTTCTCTCTGCCGTTTTGCGTCGGGTGGATGAACGTGCGACCTATGTATTTGTTCTTGATGAGCCCTACTCCATAGGGTATGCCCGATTGGCGGGAA
>CALNBC010000375.1 GCA_937874755.1 uncultured Clostridia bacterium | reverse complement strand
GGGTTGGTGACTGTGAATGCGTCGTAGGCGCGCCCCGCTTTAAGGTTCGCCCAATCGAGAGTTTTTGCTTCGACCTTGATACCCGAGCTGTCGTAGGTGATGAGGTCGTTGGCTGTTTCGACGTAGGAGCCGTTACCACCTACCCGCACCATTATATTATAGGTCTTGTTCTTCGAGGGCACGTTCGAGAAGATTGCCTTCTGGTTCGCCGCGTCGTAGTTGCCGCCGTACACCTTGTCGGAAGCTACGGCGGTGATGTTGCCCTCGCTGTCCCTCGTTATCCCGCTCTCGTCCACCAGGAACATGGAAATGCCCGGGTAGTCGGCAACTGCGCCAGCTCTGCCTTCGACGAATGCGGCGTTAACCGGTATCTCGATATCGGCGTTAGTGGCGTTGGTATCGACGTAGTACTTGTTGTCCTTGAGGGTTGCGGTCTTGCCGCCCGCCTTGGGTGCTGCGCCTACAAAGCTTGTAACGGGCGTGGGGTTGTTGCCGTCCGCGTCCGTCGTCAGGAAGGCGACTTTGCCGCTGTATCTAGTAACGATGTTGACCTTGTCACCCACCTTGGCGGAAAGGTCGATACTCAATGTGGTTTCGTCCTCAACTGTGAGTGTTCTGCCTGATGTGTCCGAGGATTTGAGCGCTACCCCTTTTTTAAGCGCAGCGCTGTTCTGCAGCGTAACGTTCGCCGAAAGGCCTACGACGTCACCGGAAACAGCAGCATCAAGGTGTGTTTTAAGCTCGTTGCCGTTTGATGCGGTATAATCCGTCGCAAACGCCGTTACGGACATGGTCAAGGCGAGCAAAAACGCCGCCGTGACCAAAATTGACCTTCGTTTTTTCATATTTTACCTCCTTGAACTGTGTGGACGGTTTCGAAATTACCATATCCTGCTCTTAATACGATTGTATTTCCAAAAACGTTGTGTTACAAGAAAACTATCTGTTAATTCCAATTATAGTTTTTGTTAACAGAGTGCGAATTATATGCTCATTTTCCCAATATGTGCCAATCCGGAATCCCTAAAAACCCTCTCGCACAAAAGGCCGCGCCGCGTTGTAAAACCCGCCGGGCAATAGTATAATATCATATGTGCGTAAATTGCCTTCGGAGGTAGCGAATGTCGATATTTCAGGCAGCCCTGCTCGGGCTGGTGCAGGGGCTTTGCGAATTTCTGCCCGTTTCCAGCTCGGGACACCTAGTATTATTGCAAAACATATTCGGCATAACCGAAGGGGCACTTTTTTTCGACACCATGCTCCACCTGGGCACGCTTTTTGCCGTTGTGTTCGTTTACCGCAAAACGCTCGCCGAAATGTTCCACCACCCTTTTCGCAAATACCCCATGTTCATCGTGCTCGCCACCGTACCAACGATAGTGATGACGCTGCTGTTTCGCGGTTTTATAGAGGAGAGCTACTCCGGCAGTCTTTTGGGCTGGGGCTTCTTGGTGACTGCCCTCTTGCTGACGGTTACCAATAGTATCTCCGCCAAAATACCCGGCAAGCGCAGGATAGACGAAATGCGCCCAACTCACGCCCTATTGATAGGCGTCGCCCAAGGGCTCGCGGTATTCCCCGGGGTCTCCCGCTCGGGTTCGACCATTTCGGGCTTCTGTTGCAAGGAAAGCAAAGTCACAATCTTCTGACCATCCAA
>CALNBC010000374.1 GCA_937874755.1 uncultured Clostridia bacterium | reverse complement strand
ACGAGATAAACCGCGCGGGCGGACGCGCACTCGCTTTCAAGGCGGACGTGCGCAAACGGGAGGAAGTAGCTAAGATGGCTGAGGCGGTGCAAGTCTGCCTCGGTAGAATAACCGCGCTTATCTGTTGCGCCGGAGTTTCGAACGGGCAGGCGCTTTTGACCGACGCGACGGAGGAGTGTTGGGACGAGCTTTTTGACGTCAATGCCAAGGGGGTTTTCTTCGCCCTCAAGGCGGTGCTCCCGGGAATGGTCGAGAGAAAGCGCGGTTCCGTGGTGTTGATATCTTCCGTTTGGGGCGTTGCAGGAGGCTCCTGCGAAGCGCCATATTCCGCGAGCAAGGCTTCGCTGGTAGGTCTGGCGAGGGCGCTCTCTAAGGAGCTGGGTCCCACTGGGATACGGGTGAACTGCGTTGCCCCGGGCGTGATAAAAACTGATATGAACGCCCATCTGTCCTCTTGCGATTTAGATGCGCTGCGGGAGGCCACTCCCTTAAGGCGCATAGGCGAACCCGAGGAAGCGGCACAGGCGGCATATTTTCTAGCGTCCGATTCCGCGTCCTTCATTACGGGTCAGGTGCTCGGGGTTGACGGGGGATTCCACGGTTAAAGGGCAAACTTTGGGCTTAATCCGTTTTTTAATAAGCTTTGCTGAACCGGTAAAGAGGTCGCTTGCTAATTCGATATTCAGCTTCATGCAAAAACAGTCGCGCTGATTTTATATAGCGAAGCGGTTTTGCTTTGTAAAGCCTTATTGCATTTGAATATCAGGTATCCGCTTTATCGCCAGTTAAATCTTCACAGTTGTATAATCTGCTGACTTCGCAAACGTGCTCCAGCATGCCTTGGCGCAATTCCTCGGGGGCGAGTATTTCCGCCTTGCTCCCAAGCTGGAACATCCAGCCATAGAAGGTGGGGCTCATAGTTACGTCCACCAGTGTAGTAAATTTATCGCCCTCGGGTCGTATTGGAATATCCGAGCCGAAACGGTCTATGGCAACTCCTATTAGGCTGTTGTCGAATCGGAGGGTGGCGCGACACTCTGTTCCGCCGAACATGCTGAATATTTGGCAGGAGGACTCGGCTATGTCAAAACCCTCCGGAGGCTTGTCCCGAGTTTCGTCGAGTATGGAAACGTTCAGCATCTTGTCCACTCTGAAGTGGGTCAATCCTTCGTGGGCAGGGTAATCGCAGACTAGGTAGTAGTATTCCTCGTCCCAGCATAGGGCGTAGGGGCTCACTTTGTAAAAATCGCCGTTGTTCCTGAGGCGTTGGCTCTTGTTCGGTGCGTACTCAAAATAGTGGAAGCGCACTTTTTTGCGGTCTGCGATGGCGTCGTTTATCGCATCGATAGCGTAATAGATTGTTTCGTTGCCCGCCTTTACCCGGTTGTATATGAACACCTGATCCCCTATGCGATTGGCTTCGTAGACGCTGGCCAGATTCGAGAGCTTTTCAATGAGCTTGCGACTCTTTTTTTCTGTTATGGACTGAACTGCGTCTACAAGCAGCTTCAGCTCGGGCAACTCAAACTCGCGGGACATGAGCGCGTACTTGTTGCCGCGACCCTTTGTCACCTCGATGTCCAAACCGGCGAGCTGAAGACATTCCAAGTCCGAATAGAGCGTCTTGCGCTCGACGGTTATGCCGTAAGCCGCCAACTTTTCTGTAATCTCTGCTATGGTGAGCGAATGGTGCTCGTCGGTATGCTTCCTTAGAATCTTTTCGAGGTAGAAAAGCTTGAGTTTTTGATTTGTTACCCGCATCATGCCACTCCTTATAATGCGTTGTTATGTTATTATACAACATAAAATTCATCCTGTCTGTAATTTGTGGATATAATATTGGCAAAACAGCATAATACATTTGAAATCAACAATGACGCCGAAGGATTGTAACCAGAAAATCATTTATGTAGGAATAAGCAAAAACAGCAGACGGGGGTACATCTGCTGTTCTATTGCAATTCATTCACTTTAAGCGTCGGTTGCCCGCTTGGCAAACCTTCTTATTTGGGTTTTCCCACGTTCCCATCCTCATTATTCTTGCCCTGCGGATCGCATTGTCCTGAGTAGGGGCAGCCTGCACAACCTCCGTGGCAGCCGCCCTGCTTCTTGTTCTTGCGAATGTACACAAAGGCTCCTATTAGAGCAAGGGCGACGGCGGTGAGTATCAAAAAATCGATGAGTTTCATTCAGATCAGACTCCCTATTTGATAGACTATGAAGGACACGACCCACGCCGAGGCGAGCCCATAACCTAGGGTGAACAGCGTCCACTTGAGATTCTTCATCTCTTTAAACAGCGTGGCGATCGCCGCCACGCACGGGATATACAGCAGCACGAAAACCATAAAGGCGTACGCCGCGGCAGGAGACATAACCGCAGCGAGCGGTACCGAGAGGGAGGCGATGCTAGCTTCACCCGCGGCGAACAGTATACCCAAAGTGCCGACGATCGCCTCTTTTGCGATTATGCCCGCAAGAAGCGCCATGGCTATTCGCCAGTCGCCGAAGCCCAGCGGTGCGAAAACTGGCGCGATAAATCTGCCGATATGCCCGAAAATGCTGTCCGCGCTGTTCTCGACCATGTGCAGCGAAAAGTCGAATGTCTGTAAAAACCATATTGCGACAAAGCAGACGAGCAGCAGCGTTCCCGCCTTGACGACAAAGCCCTTCACCTTGTCCCAGGTGTGCAGCCAAAGGTTCTTGGGAACGGGAAAGCGATACTCGGGCAGTTCCAGCAGGAAGGTAGAGCGCTCGCCCTTGAGCACCCGCTTACTCAACAGCATGGCGGAGAGCAAGGAGAATGCGATGCCCAATATGTATATTGAGAATATCACAAGGTAGGTATTCTTCGGGAAGAATATGCCCGCGATTATCGCGTACACTGGCATGCGCGCGCTACATGACATAAAGGGCGTTATCATCATGGTCAACCTTCTGTCCCGATTGTTTTCCAGGGTGCGGGACGCCATGAGCGCGGGGACGGTGCAGCCGAACCCCATGAGCATGGGTATGAAGGATTTGCCGGAAAGCCCGAATCTGCCGAGGAGCCTGTCCATGATGAAAGCGGCTCTCGCCATATAGCCCGAATCCTCTAAAATGGACAGCATCAGGAACAATAGGGCGATTTGCGGCAGGAAGGAGAGTATGGATCCGACTCCCGCCAGCATCCCGTTTACTACAAGGCTGATAACCAAAGGCGAAGCGCCCGCGCTATTGAGCAGCGTGTTTACACCGGCGATGACGACGTCGTTTATTAGATACTCAAATACTCCCTTAAGCCATTCGCCCAAAGGGCCGAAGGCGACGAAAAATACCGTGAACATCACCAGCAGAAAAATGGGTATAGCCAAAACTCGGTTGGTGACTATTCGGTCTATCCTCTCCGTTGTGGAAATCTCGGGAAGCGGCGCCTTTTTGACTGCGCGATGTATGACGGCTTCTATGTAATCGTACTTCCCCGCGGAAATCACCATGTCCCTATCCATGGTTTCGTCCGCCATGTATTCCTCGATAATGGCGTCCATCTCGGCTAGGTTCTCTTCAGGCAGGCTGTGGCTGTGCACAAAGGAGCGACCCTCATCAAAATAGCCCGCAGCGTGCATCATGGGGCAGGGAACGTCGCCAAAAAGCTCCGCCAGCTTTTCCAGCGCGGTTTGGAGCTTGGTGCGGTAAAAGCAGCGGGGCGCAGGACGCTCCTTCTGGGCGATGGCTACGCGCATGAGCTCATCCGTGCCGATTCCTCGGCTGGCGGTTATGGGCACGACGGGAACGCCGAGCTCAGCGGCAAGGGTGGGGATATCCAGCGAATCCCCTCTTGCGGTCAGCACGTCCATCATGTTAAGCGCGACCACCATGGGCCTGTTCATTTCGATGAGCTGCAACGTCAAAAACAAGTTGCGCTCGAGGTGGGAAACATCGATTATGTTTACTATTACCGAAGGTTCATCGCTCTCTATGTAATCTCGGGCGACGTTTTCCTCCATCGTATAGGTGGAAAGCGAATAGATGCCGGGAAGGTCTATCACTTCGACCTTTTGCCCTTCGACAGTGACAATACCCGATTTCTTCTCAACGGTTACGCCCGCCCAGTTGCCAACGTACTGGTTTGAACCGGTGAGTTGATTGAAGAGCGTGGTCTTGCCGCAGTTAGGGTTGCCTGCGAGGGCGATGATTGGGCGGTTCGCTTCGGTTTCTAAGGCAGTGCTATTCTGCAATTTTATACCGCCTTTCTGACTTCGATTCCCTTGGCTTCTTCCTTGCGAAGAGTAAGTTCATACCCTCGGATGGTGATTTCCATCGGATCCCCAAGGGGCGCGAGCTTGCGAACGTATATCGTGGTTCCTGTGGTGATGCCCATATCTAAAACCCGTTTGCGGAGGGAGTTTTTCAATGTGACTCCCGTTACAACGCAGCGCTGCCCCGGGCGGATGTCGTTCAAAGTCATTTCGAGCACCTCTTCAATGTGTTTCCAATCTAGCATACTAATAATAAGTTAGACGTGGCTAATTGTCAATATACCTATGCCAATTGAGTAAATGTAATTTACATCCATTCATTTCCGGCAGAAAATCGGAGCAATAAAAAAGCGCCCCTATGGTGCAGGGACGCTTAATTGTTAATTTCAATGTCAAATTTAGACTTCGGCGAATACCTTCTTGAATGCGGCGACTGCGCGATCCATCTGATCCTTGGTGTGGGTGGCGGTGTAGCTGGTGCGCAGCATGCACTGCTCTTCTGGCACGGCAGGGGGGATGACGGGGTTAACGTAAACGCCGTTCTCAAACAGCATTTTTGTTATTACGAATGTGCGCGTCATATCGTAAGTGAATACGGGTATGATAGCCGTCGTGCCGTCGACTATCGGGATATTCGCTTCATGGAGTTTGGCGCGCATGTAGTTCGCGATGTCTATCAGCGCTTTTTGGCGCTGGGGTTCGGTCTTTAGTATGTTCAGCGCGCAAAGTGCTGCGGCGGCGTTGGCGGGGGGGATGGAGGCGCTGAATATAAACGGTCTGGACTTATGGCGAACGAAATCGACCACCTGCTTGTTCGAGACTATGCAGCCGCCCAAGCTTGCTAGGGATTTTGAGAAGGTGGTCATGATTATATCCACCTCGTCCTCTAGCCCGAAGTGGTTTGCAGTGCCTCTTCCGCAGTCGCCCACCATGCCCACGCCGTGAGCGTCGTCCACCATTATGCGCGCGTTGTATTTCCTTGCGAGGTCGACTATCTCGGGGAGCTTGCAAAGGTCGCCGCTCATGGAGAATACGCCGTCGGTTATGATGAGCTTGCCCGCATCGAGGGGCAGGCGAGAAAGCACGCGCTCAAGGTCATCCATGTCCGAGTGGGCGTACTTCAATGTGTTTTTGGCGTAGGAGAGCTTGCTGCCGTCTATTATGCTGGCGTGATTCTCGTTGTCGTTGATAATATAATCGTGGCGACCTACTATCGCGGAAATGATGCCGAGGTTGGTCTGGAAGCCCGTAGAGAAGGTCACTGCGCCGTCCTTGTGGAAGAAGTCGGCGAGCTCGTCTTCGAGCTGCTCGTGGAGTTTGAGCGTGCCGTTAAGAAAGCGCGAACCCGAGCAACCTGTGCCGTACTGGTCCAGCGCTGAGTGGGCAGCGGCGATGGTCCTCGGGTCGCTGGTCAACCCCATGTAGTTGTTGGAGCCGAGCATTATAATGCGCTTGCCGTCCATCACCACTTCGGTATCCTGGCAGGTTTCAAGGGCGTGAAAATAAGGGTAAAGTCCCGACTGGCGAGCCGCTTCAGCGTCGGTAAAATCGTATGCTTTTTGGAAAAGATCCATATTGTCCCTCCGATATGTTACAGTAATGTTCTAATAATAACAATGGCGCGTTAAAAAGGCGCACTATCCTCAAAATACCGTAACCATTCTAATATGTAATGGAGCTAAAAGTCAAAGCTTCGGAGGGGTTATTGTGAATAATTAAGAAAGCTGTAAGAAACGCTGCTCTAAAAGCCCGGTGAACGGTTAAAAAGGTTTCCGAAGGTGCAAATAAAAAGGTGAATCCGTCGAACTTTGCGCGCCGCGACGTTGCCATGCGCAAACGGATATATTATAATTACTGGCACGGCAAGCGCCGGGGGCATCCTATTTGCGAGTCCCACGGGGCAAACAGCCGAATCCAAAATTCTGATGTCGGGTATCCTGAAAGCTATTCGGAATCCGAACAAAGGAGAAAAAAATGAATATCGCAAAGTCCCCGCAAAAGAACGCGTTCGACGTTCGAGCGCTGGCGCAGTACGGTCTTTTTGCAGCTATAATACTGCTCCTTGGCCTTACTCCGATAGGTTACATCACCCTGCCTATTGCTTCGATTACCACGGTGCACATTCCCGTCATCATCGGCGGTCAGCACTTCGGACCAAAGGGCGGAATACTGCTCGGGTTCTTCTTCGGTCTGACCAGCCTAATCAGGATGTTTATCACCCCTACAGCGGTGGGTGCGGTGGTGCTGGGGACTGCCACGGGGTTCGGACTATTAAACGTGGCGCTTATAATACTCGTAACCTTCCTTCCGAGGGTGCTTACTGGGCTATTTGCGGCGCTGTCCTTCAAACTCATCGCCCGGAGGGATAAATCAAGGGTCGCGGCTTACGGCATTTCTGCCTTCATAGGCTCCATGACCAACACCGTTTTCTTCCTGGGCGGGCTTTATGTGCTCGCCTTCGAGCAGACCGCGCAGGCGTTCGGCGTCGCAGGGGAAGGCCTGATGGCGGCAATATTGGGCATCGTATCGCTGAACGGCATATTGGAAGCCGCAGCCGCAGTGGTGATATGCATAGCCGTAGGCAAGGCGATGGACGCTGTCGCCCGCCGTAACCAAAACACCAACACCTAAACTAAGGAGCTCCGATTATGATTTTAGCCCTCGATCTCGGCAACACCAATATAAAATCCGCTCTATTTGAGGACGGCAAGCTAGCGAATTCCTGGCGTATGTCCTCCGTGCGGCACCGAACTGCGGACGAGCTGGGCATCATGATGGAGTCTTTTTTCGACCATATAGGCAGAAAGGCTTCTGAGGTGGACGGGGTAATCATATCCTCGGTCATCCCGGCAATGAACTTCACCATAGAGCACATGTGCAGTCTGTATTTCTCAAGGGCAGAAGTCATGTTCGTCGGCCCGGGCATAAAGACCGGCATGAACATCCGCTACGACAACCCCAAAGAGCTTGGATCCGACCGAATATGCAACGCAGTCGCGGCTTATAGGCTGTACGGGGGACCGGTGGTCACGGTGGATTTCGGCACAGCGACCACCTTCGGCGTAGTGTCTGAAAAGGGCGACTTTCTCGGCGGCGCAATCTGCCCCGGTATCATCATATCGATGGACGCGCTGACCGAACGCACTGCAAAGCTTCCCAGGGTTGAACTTATTAAACCTAAGTCGGTGATAGGCAAAAACACCGCGAACTGCATCCAGTCGGGCGTGGTCTACGGGTATGTCGGTCAGGTGGATTACATAATCAACAAAATCCAGATGGAGCTGGAGCAGCCGGACATAAAAGTCATAGCCACGGGCGGCATGTCGAAGCTCATCTCCGAATACTCGCATTATGACATCACCATTAACAGCACTCTTACCCTCGAGGGGTTATACATGATTTACCGTTTGAACACCAACCAACAGTGAGCGGCAAAAAGCGAGGGTTTTTTCGCCGGAAAAGGAGAAACAAATGACGAAGCAGGTCAACATAGCGATACTTGGTTTCGGAACCGTGGGCAGCGGCGTTTATCAGGTGCTCACAGAGGGCAAAGAGTCCATCAAGCATCGGGAACTAGTGAATATTGACGTACGCCGCATACTCGTGCGGGATCTGGTGACGGAGAGGAATATCGGCCTAGCGCCCATCGAGACCTTTGCCACCGACTTTGCGGACATTATAAACGACCCCGAAATCTCCATAGTCGTGGAGTGCATGGGTGGAACCGTGCCCGCCAAGGATTACATTCTCGGCGCGTTGGCGGCGGGCAAGACCGTCGTGACCTCCAACAAAGAGGTGCTGGCAAAGCACTGGCCCGAATTCGAGCGCCAGGCAAAGGCGACGGGCGCAGGGCTCTATTTTGAGGCGACGGCGGGCGGCGGCGTGCCGATAATCCGCACACTCCTCGACTCTATGCAGGGCAACAACATCACCCATCTCATGGGCATAGTTAACGGAACGACTAACTACATACTCACCAAGATGGCGGACGAAGGCAGGCCGTATGCCGAAGTGCTCGCCGAAGCGCAAAAGCTGGGCTACGCCGAGGCGAATCCCTCCGCGGACGTCGACGGCTGGGATAGCGTATACAAACTCTCCATACTCGCATCCATCGCATTCCACGCCAGAGTCAATATAGACGACATATACAGGGAGGGCATCTCCCTCGTCAGTGCGGAGGACATCGCGGTCGCCAAAAAACTTGGGTATACCATCAAGTTGCTCGCCATCGGCAAGAAGATGAACAACAATCTCGAGGTGCGCGTCCATCCGACCATGCTGCACAATTCGCACCCCTTGGCAAATGTTTCGGGAGTGTTCAACGGCATCTTCCTGACCGGGGACGCAGTGGACGACATTATGCTCTACGGTCGCGGCGCGGGCAAACTGCCCACCGCGAGTGCCATTGTGTCGGACATAATCTACGCGTCGAATGTCGCGGAGCACAGGTATATGACCTTTGTCAACGAGTTTGACGCTCCCCAGTGGCTAGTCCACCAGAAGGACTGGCTCTCGGGTTATTTCATACGCCTCACCGCTTCAGACGAACTCGGCTCCCTTTCCAAGATTGCGGGCGTGCTGGGCGACTCGGGGGTATCGGTGCACTCGGTAATGCAGTTCAACGAAAACGCGCACAAGAACACTGCCGAACTGGTTTTCATTACCGATACCGCCAGGGAGCTCTCCGTCCAATCCGCGCTGGCGCGACTTAGGGCGCTAAGCTGCGTCATCAGCGTAGACAGCGTGATGCGCGTCGAGGAATAAACATTTTGTGTGCCCGGCTTTGGGCGGAACAATTGAAATAACAAGGAGAGATGAAATGATAATCAAAAAAGAAAACATGCCGATGGAAGATCGCAAAGCTTGGCGCGGCGGCGAGGGCGCCCCGCAAATAACCCACCTTTGCCCCGAGGGAAAACCCAGCAATTGGCGCTTCATGGCGCGGGTGGACTTTAAGCCCGGCGAATCCATAGGCGAGCATGTCCACTCTGGCGAAACCGAGCTCTATTACATTATCGAGGGCGAAGCCACCGTCATAGACAACGGCGAGTCCGTCAAGGTTCCGGCGGGTGACTCGATAGTGACGGGCAACGGCGCGGGTCACAGCATCATTAACACAGGCAGCGGCAGGATGACCATGCTCGCCATAGTGGTAAACGACTGAATTCGGCAATAAGTGTCAAACCAAAAAAACAGGCGGCAAAGCGTGTATTTGCCGCCTTTGGCGTTATGATATCTGCGTGATCAGATTGCTTTATTCCTGCTCAGACAGAGCCTTCGCCTGCTTTGCCTTTTCTTTTTTCTCGTTGTCCACATCTACCCATAGGTTGAAGAGCATGCCCGCCGCGACGAGCACTCCGCCCAGCGTGTTCCCCAGGGAAAAGGCACCGGAAATCATCCAGTCAAGCGCGATGCTCGCAAATATCTGACCGACGAACATCAACAGCGTGAGGTTCAAGGAGGAAACCCTTGTGACGAGATAATTCGAAATGAATATGACTACTGCGCCTACACCGCCCCCAAGGCAAATCCACAACTCAGGAGGCAACCCCTTGGAAAAGGGCAGCGCGCCGCCCACCCCCAGCAATATAAGAAGAACCATGAATATAATACCGGAAATGTAGTTCCACATCGTGCTGTAAAGCAGGCTGGTCCTGACTGCGAGGTTTGCGTTTATCGTGCGGGAGACGACTATTGTTACCCCCGCGAGAAGCGAGACTATTATCGCGACTGTCATGTTTTGCCTCCCTTTATAGCGTGATCATCAGCGCTATGCCCGCTGCAATCAGCGCGACCCCGAACAGTTTTCTGTTGTCCAAAGGGTGCTTTTCCATTTCGAACAAACCGAAAGAATCTATGAAGAAGGATGTTATACTCTGCCCCAGTAGGGTCAACGCTAGTATCGCCGATATGCTTATGTGGCCGAAAGCCATGTTGTTGAACAGTGTGGTCGCTACGCCCACCACGCCGCCTATATAGTACTTGAAAGCGGGGTGATGTTTCGGTCTGAGCGGCTCCCTTTTTGCAGCCATGAAGACGAGGGAAAACAAAAGTCCCACCACGTGGATGAACAATGTAGAAGCGTATACGCCGTAAAAATCCGCCAGCCGTCCGTTCTGGACGACCATTCCGGCGATCAGCACTCCGGCGAGTACGGACAAAAAGTAATACATAGGCACCTCAAAATCAATGCAGTCAGACAAGTATACTATTTTACAGTTCGTTTTGCCATAATGAATGAACAAGGGTTAACCAAAAAGAAAAATACCGCACATCTTAAATTAAATTGCGAACGCTTGACGCGAAGCTATGCATTCTGGTATAATTGCTTTCGCTGATTACAGAACTTTTAGATAGCGGCACTGCCGTTATCGAAAGGAAGGAAAATTATGAAAGAAAACATCCATCCCGCATACGGCGAGAGCATCGTTCGCTGCGCCTGCGGTGAAACATTCAAGACCGGCTCGGTCAAAAACGACCTTAGGGTCGAAATCTGCTCCAAATGCCACCC
>CALNBC010000373.1 GCA_937874755.1 uncultured Clostridia bacterium | reverse complement strand
TATAACTCGCCTCATATAGATTGATCTATGATTTTCCTTCGCGGTACACCGTCATCTTTGAGAGCGCCGGAGCCTGAGTAAGTCCCCGGGATGCTATCCCTGCCTGTCATCAGATCCAAGCAAAAAGACGTGTATTGAAGCTGGGTGTCGATAAGCGTCCTGTTGAGCGAACCTTCGGTGCGCAACTTGGTAGCCTGTGCTTGACGACTTTCCAAAAGCCGCTTTAGCTCATCTTTTAATCCAATCGGTGCGAGTTCGAGAATTTCCTCGAGCTTTGGTATGCGCTGATCTTCGCACGCTAATGCAGAAAGCAACTTATCCTGCTCGAGTTTAAGCTTTTTCAGTGCGTTGAGCCCGGATTGCTGTTCTTCTACTATCGCTGCAACCGCCTTGACATCGTTGCCTATTACGGCTTCTTTTTGCCGCTCACATACTGCCAACAAATCCTTATACAAGGCTGTTTCGCTGCTCAGCGACTCCGCTAGCGAAAACCATTTCTCCAAGGAGGGGCTGTTTTCAAATGAGCTCATCGACCTAACATCTTCCTGGCGACGTCCTCTCCTGAAACAGAGTACGTTCCGTCCGCTATTTTCTGCGAAATCGCCTCGATGCGGCTCTTGTTGTTTATCGGTTCCATCTCCACCGCTTCCTTTGCAGCTTTAAGCGCAGCTGTAAAGGTTTTCGCTTCGCTGGTAAGCTCAGCTCGTTCTGCATTGGTGGAGGGCTTTTCCACGTTGACCCTTTCCCGCACTCTCGTGTAACTGTTCAGAAGTTCCTTGGGCGGTATCGAATTGATCCTCATTTTATTCACCTCACCACTTCGTGCGATAATCCATGTGCATCTTTCCTATTCTGGCGGAAGCCGCTTTGCGCTCCGCATTTTTATCTGCTTTAATCCTTTTTTCTTCTCCAAGCAGACTTTCCATAATCCTCTGGCAACGGCTGCAGCGCGTTCCTGAATTTATGGATACGCCGCATTCCTCGCAAGTAAGAATTGTGGGGGCACCGTCGGCAGCCAGGCGTCCTTCCCGAAGGAACCCAAGTACCGTCCTTTCGTCTATTCCCGTTTCGTTCACGATGTCCATGACGTTTGCGTCCTGATGTTCGTACAGGTAATTTTTGATTACATTGAAGGCCTTGTCCTGCTCGCTGGCGCACTCTGGGCAAATCTCGGCTCCGAAGGACTGAAAGATCTTATTGCATTGCCTGCACTGCTTAACATTTGCACTCATGCGCCGGCCTCCTTAATTTCAAACTATGTTGTTGGTCACAGATGCCATTTCGTTCCAAGTGGAAAGCACACTGGCAGCTATTGAATAAGCTCTTTGGGTGCGAAGCAGCTTTGTCATTTCCGAACCGAGATCCACGTTGGAAGTTTCTATACACCCTTGGATTACTCGGGCGTCGCTTTCCTTCGAGGCTCCGGAGGCGTCGGTCGCTGCAAAGCAACTGTCCCCTTTGTGCAAAAGGCCGTCCTTGTTGGTAAAGGTCACAATGTTGAGCTTAGTGCTTTTGTCTTCGCCGAGGCTGAGTTCGCCTTCCGGGGTAACAGAGATTGTGGTTTCTTCCTCTGGTAGCGTTATGCGTTCGCCTTGTGTGTCCAACAGATAGTACCCGTTGGCGTTGACGAGGAACCGCCCTTCGCTTTCCGAAGAAACGGAGAACGTGCCGTTTCGGGTATAGAGGGAGTTGCCGTTGCCGTCTTTTACTGTGAAGTACCCGTCTCCGTTGAGGTAAAAATCTAGCTTTTGTGCGGTGGTTGCGGTCGCTCCCACGGAGTAGTCACGGTTGTTTGCGCCGAGCATCAGCCCGCTGCCCTGCATGAGATTTTCACCGCTGTCGACCTCTGAAGGGTCGAGCATCTGGGTGTAAAGCGCGTCCTTAAATCCGACGCTCGAGCTCTTATATCCGGTAGTGTTGACGTTTGCAATGTTGTTTGAAATGGCGTTTAGCCTGTGCTGCTGGGAGATCAGACCGCACTTTGCAGTGTATACCGATTGCATTGACTATCACACCCTTCCTACTTCATTGACTGCTTTTTCAAGGGACGAGTCCAACATCTCGAAAACCCTCTGGTTGGTCTGATAAGCCCTTGATACTGTGAGCATTCGAGTCATTTCCTCGGCGACGTCGACGTTCGATGCTTCAAGCGAATATTGAATAACTGTTGTTTCCGGAATATTCCGGGCAACTCCTGCACCCGCGTTGCCATAGAGGTTGCCGCCCTCTTTGCGAAGACCGGCAAAATCATCAAAGGACACTATGCGAAGCTTTGCTATGGATTCGCCGTCCGCGTTGGTGACATTGCCCGTACCGTCT
>CALNBC010000372.1 GCA_937874755.1 uncultured Clostridia bacterium | reverse complement strand
ATACAGGGGAACAAAAAGGTCAATCGCGATTTCGATACCTGCGATATAGAATAAAAGACAGCCGCGCCCGCAAAGCCTCACCCCGCTTGATATTGTGCCTGTTGTGCGATATCATAAACGTATAATAGTGACGGGGGTATGGCGGATGACAGCATTAGAGCGTTTGCGCGATGAGCTATTGAGCATAGCGAAGGACACCGGCACGATAAGCTTTTCGCTTTGCACCGCACACGGTCAGCAAAATGGCTGGCGGTACTGCACGGGGCTGCGCAACAAAGAGCGTAACGAACCCACTACGTTGGACACTTACTACCGCATGGCGTCAGTGTCGAAGGTCGTCTCCTGCCTCGCTGTGATGACCCTCGTAGACGCGGGCAGGGCTTCCCTCGACGCGGATATAGGTGAGTACCTCGGCTACCGCGTGCGCAACCCCTACTCCCCCGATTTGCCCATAACGCTGCGCCATCTGATGACGCACACTTCAACACTTATCGAAACGGGTAACTACAACAAAATCTGCGCCGGCGAGCTGCCGCCTTACCTCCTTAGCGAGGTGTTGCGCGAAGGCGGTCCGGGTTACTCAGCTGAAAACTACCTCGACGCTCCTCCCGGAAGCGAATACAGCTATTCGAGCTTCGGCAGTGGCATTATGGGCACCATAATCGAAAAACTCACAGGCATGCGCTTTTGCGATTACGCGACCCGAGCGCTGTTCGACCCCCTCGACCTAACCTGCCGCTACGACCCTGCAGACCTCCCCAAGGGCGCCGCTGTCGCCACACCCTACGAAGTCGCTCCCGACGAAAAGGACGACCGCGGCGAAGAATGGCTTGCAAGTTCGCTGAAAACCAAGGCGGTTCTCTCTTCGCTGCCCGTTGGCGAGGCATACAGGATGGCACAGGGTAACCTCCACGCCCAGCCTGCCGAGATGGCGCGGTTGATGATGCTGTTTTTAGGAGACGGCGTTTCCCGGGGTGTGCGCGTACTCTCTAAGGAGGCTATAGCCGAGATGAAGCGCCTGCAGTTTGCCGACGGCAGGCACTATTCGGGCTTGAATCTCATGCACTTCGACCATTCCATAGTGCCTGACAGGCACATTTGCGGTCACTTCGGCAGGGCTTATGGGGCGTTTAACGCGTTCTTCTTCGATGATAAAACTAAGTCCGGAGTAGTAATCTGCATAAACGGCACGGATGCAAAAAGCTCGGACTTAGGGTTCACAGTTACTTGCGAGCGCATGTTGCAGGCGGTATTCCCGGTGCTGGATGAACTCAATATTTAGCAGCTGTGCATGTCAGAAAACTTGCTGCGCATCATATGAATTACAGTATGCCTTAAGAAGTGACCTACTAGGAGGGAATTACTATGGCAGATGTCAAAAAAACGATGGCGAACCTAAATAGCCGCGGTTTTACCGCCCTCTATTTCGAAACGCAGGAGGAAGCCGTGAAAGCCGCGCTCCGCGAGGTGAACGGCGCCGACGTAGGCTTTGGCGGGTCGGAAACCCTAAATCAGCTTGGCATGGCGGACGCTCTTATGGCGGCGGGGTGCAGGGTGCATTCCCACTGGCTCACCCCCCTCGAAGAAAATCCCGACGTTTACAAAAACGCCCAGCACTGCGGCGTGTTCATGTGCAGCGCCAACGCGATTACCGAGGACGGCTGCCTGGTGAATATCGACGGTCGGGGTAACAGGCTCGCGGGACTGACCTTCGGTCCCCAGAAGCTCATCATTATGGCGGGCATCAACAAGCTGGTGAAGGACATTCCTGCGGCACTTCAGCGCATAAAGGGTTACGCCGCCGGCAAGAACTGCCGCAGGCTGGGCAAAAAGACCCCCTGCGCCGTCGACTTGGTCTGCAGGGATTGCAAATCCCCGGACAGGATTTGCCGCTCTATACTGATCTCCGAGTGGATACCCACGGGTATGGATAAGGCGGTTGTCATGCTGATAAACAAAGAGTTGGGGTATTGACAAACCGCTTAATAATACCAAAAACGACTCTTCGCTAATGGAGAGCCGTTAGGGCGTCAAAAAAGACCTGCGGGCCTTTTTCGCCGATGGTTTTTCGCTTCGCGCAGAGTAATTTCGGTCACTTATGACCGAAATAGTACGGCAAAACTGACGCGCATGTCGC
>CALNBC010000371.1 GCA_937874755.1 uncultured Clostridia bacterium | reverse complement strand
GCCTGGTCGGCTGCCTCGGCGCCGCTCTGTACGCGGGCATTGGCTCCGGCGTTTACAAGGACGCCCACGATGCCGTCGACCAGGCGGTCAAAATCTCCAAGGAATTCACCCCCGACCCGTCAAAAGCAGCTCCTTACTCGGCTGCCTTCGACCGCTGGATCGAGGCCTACGAAGCCCTCAACGGCAGGTTCTACAAGGCTTAATCCCGCACAATACACTAATTGCCTAGAGTTGGGCGGCGGAGCAAATCCGCTGCCCAACTTTTTTATTCGGCGAATTCGTAAATTCTAACTGAGGCTCTAAGGTTCATCAGAGTCTTTTTATTTACCCGGGAAATACTTGAAATCTTCGTAAATTCGACCGCACCGTACTAAACTAGACAAGAACTGCCAAAATATCAACACCTCAATAAAAGAGGACAAATGCCAGCATAAGCGGAGCTGCTTGCACAAGCTCACGTCAATATGAACTGGAATCGCTGTGCCGTGATTATAAGCGTTGCCTGCATTGGCTTTACCCCTATTTCGCGGGCTTTGGTGCATTTGTGGTTGTTATCTTCCTTCCGTTACATTATAATATTGTGAAGTTATTATGAGGGATTAATCCCATTTTTACCAAGGAGGAAGCCATGATACCCTTCTCTGACCGCATGGAAAAAGTGACCGGATCGGCCATACGCGAAATATTCTCACTGCTCGCCCGCCCGGGGATGATATCCTTTGCAGGGGGCAACCCAAACCCCGAGACCTTCCCGAGCAAGGACGTCGCAGAGATTACCGCCGGGCTTATGGAGTCCGCAGGCGACCGCGTGCTGCAATACGGCGCAACCCCCGGCACAGCATCCCTTCGCGAATCGGTGTGCGAAATGGTCGGCAGGAAGGGAATCTCCGCTTCGCCGGACGATGTGCTTATACTCACAGGCTCCACCCAGGGGATGGATCTCGTCACCAAGACTTTTCTGAATGACGGGGACGTTATACTAACCGAGGGACCCACCTTCCTCGGCGCATTGCAGACCTTCCGCACATACAGGGTCGAGCCAATAGGCGTCGCGGTGGATGACGACGGCATGGTCATGGAAGACCTCGAAGAAAAGCTAATCGCCACCAAGGCAAAGGTGATTTACACTATACCCACCTTCCAGAATCCCACGGGAAGGACGCTCCCACTTGAGCGCCGCAAGCGCATGCTCGAGCTCGCCAAGAAATACGGCGCGCTCATCATGGAGGACGACCCTTACAGCGACCTTCGTTATTCGGGCGCGCCTGTGCCCACTATACGCTCGCTGGACGATTTAGGCGACACTGTCATTTACCTCGGCAGCTTCTCTAAGGTCATTTCCCCCGGGCTGCGCGTGGGCTTCGCGATAGCGGACGGCAAAATAGTCCGCAAGCTGATAATCGCCAAGCAGGGTACCGACCTTCATACAAGCAACCTCTCCCAGGCGATAGTCGACAAATACATTCGATTGGGAAAGCTCTACCCCCACATCGAAGAATGCCGCAGCTTTTATGTGCGCCAGCGGGACGCCATGCTAGACGCAATCAAAAAGTACCTGCCCAAGAATCTGCGCTACACCCAGCCGGACGGCGGGATATTCATCTGGGCGAGCATGGCGGAGGGCGAGCAGGCAATCGAGCTGTTCAAAAAATCGGTAGAAGCCTGCGTTGCTTTCGTGCCTGGGGAGTACTTCTACCCCGATTTGTCCGGCAAGAACACTTTCCGGCTGAACTTCTCGATGTGCTCACCGGAGACCATAGATGAAGGAATCAAGCGGCTGGGGCAGCTTATGTAAGCGCCGCAACAAGCACAGAATAGCTGTTAACCCTGCCTAAATATATTTAATTGTTTGAAATATTCACAGAGAGGACATACCGATGCAAAACGTCTTTGATATACTGACCGAAAGGGGCTATGTCAAACAAACCTCCAACGAACAGGAAATACGGAACGCTTTGGGCAACGAGCGCGTCACATTCTACATAGGCTTCGACCCGACGGCGGACTCGCTCCACGTCGGTCACTACGTTCAGCTTATGGCGATGGCGCACCTGCAGCGCGCGGGGCATAGACCCATCGCCCTCTTGGGTGGCGGCACCACCATGATAGGCGACCCTTCGGGCAAGACCGATATGCGCATCATGATGACCAAGGAGACAATCGCCCACAACGCCGATTGCTTTAAGGAACAGATGTCGCGCTTCATCAAATTTGACGGCGAGAACGCCATCATGGTCAACA
>CALNBC010000370.1 GCA_937874755.1 uncultured Clostridia bacterium | reverse complement strand
CGCACCTCTTCTGCCACGACGGCGAAGCCCTTGCCGTGCTGACCTGCCCTAGCGGCTTCCACCGCGGCGTTCAGCGAGAGTATGTTGGTCTGGAAGGCGATATCATCTATTACTTTTATGACCTTCGAAATGTTGGAGGAGGATTCGTTGATTTCGTCCATCGCCTTGACCATCTCCTGCATCTGTCTGTTGCCTTGAGCGGCGTCGGACTTTGCCTCCCCGGCAAGCGCGTTGGCGCGGTTGGCGTTCTCGGTGTTTTGCCTTGTTTGGGCGGAAATTTCTTCGATAGAGGCGGAGAGCTGTTCAATGGAGCTTGCCTGCTCGGTGGCGCCCTGGGAGAGTGCCATGCTCGAGTCCGAAACCTGCCTCGAGCCTGCCGCCACCTGCTCGGAAGCGGAAGATATCTCGGTCATCATCACATTGAGACCATCTACCAGTTGAATCAAGCTATGGGAAAGCACGTCGTTCTCCGACCTCGCTTTGATGTCCACCGTCAAGTCGGCGTTTGCCAGTCTTTGTGCAGCCACCACCTGTTCGCGGGTGTTTTCCATCATACTGCTAAAGGCACTGGAAAGCTTGCCTATTTCATCTTTTCTGTCCATCGCGCCCGACACGTTCATATCGCCAATAGCGATTTTCTCTGCGTCCTCTGTTAGGATGTTTATCGGCCCAGATATGCCACGCGATAAGAACACTCCGATAATCACTGCCGCAAGAGCGCCCAGAACGGAGACAATGACCATTAGCAAGGTTGCGCTGGATGCCCCTCTTGCGTTTGAGGCAATCTGCGCATCCGCGTAATCGTGGTTGTAATCAATCAAATCGGCTAGCGCAGTATCCACTTCCAGCGCCAAAATGTGCAGCTCGCCGCCATCGCCAAGCAACTTGTACGCTTCTGCCCTGCGGCTCGGATCCATGGCAACTCCGCTCAAAAACACGTCTCTTTTATCTCCGTAAACTTCTAACGCAGCCTTAACAGCATCGAGCAATGCCTGCTCGGTTACAACCTCTGCCGATTTGTAACCGTTCAGCATGTCCTGGTAATCGTTAATGTGCTCGTCGATCAAGGCTCGAAACTCGAGTGCTTTATCAATGTGGAATTCCTTGTCGACCCTGTTCTCCGCAGCAACCACACCGTAAACGTTCATCCTGATGCGCTCGAAGGAAGAATTGATTCGCTCAACATCTTCAAGCGCGCGAACTGTATCTGTATAGGCGACCGAATATGCGCCGTTGACATTTTGTATGCCTGCTATGCCAATAACACCCACCACACAGGTAGTGAGTACCACCAGCAAAAACCCAATCAAGATTCGAGTGCCGATTTTCAAGTTCCTGAACCGCTTTAACATTTCTTTACCCCTCCGTTATTGCACTTAATGCAATGCATATACTAAATATTATCGGCACATTTATGTGTAACTTGAGTTATTTCGCGCGCAAAACTTAACCAAATACACAGCTCTGCTGCTGCGCTCTTTGCAGCATTTGCCGGGATAATCGTTTTGTTTACAACTTGATAAAAACGTAAAAATTCTGGCTAACTCACGGCGTATGACTTATTGGTATCGCCCGTTCTTGTGATTTTTCCGCTTAATTTTAAGTCCTTTATCCAGCAATATAGATTCTAATATACGTTTTGTGTTCGTTTACCCTCAATCTGGGTTGACAATACTTACAAATCTTTGTACAATAATTTTATAAGCAACCCATCTTATAGCTTTTGTATTCAGTATTTATCGGTCACAAATTTCAACTTCAAAAAGCGTTCCAAGAAACCCTTTCACCATACTGACCAAACACCATTTAGGAGGCGATTCTTTGAGTAAGACCATAGCTGTAATAGGTACATTCGACACAAAGGGCGAGGAGTTCGCTTATCTGATCGAGCGCATCAAGGAAGCGGGCTGCGACGTTCTGTCCATCGATACGGGCATCATCGGCAAAGCGTTCTTCAAGGCAGACATTGGCCGTGATGAAGTCGCAAAAGCGGGCGGCAGCACCATAGAAGAGCTGGTAGCTAAAAACGACCGCGGCCATGCGGTTACCGTGATGATGAAGGGCGCGGGCGAGGTTGCCCTATCCCTTTTTAAACAGGGTAAGATAGACGGCGTCATCAGCATGGGCGGCTCCGCGGGAACCACCATAGGCACCTACGCGATGCGCAAGCTGCCCGTCGGTGTGCCAAAGGTCATGATTTCCACCCTCGCTTCGGGCGATGTTGCCAAGTACGTCGGTCCGAAGGATATATTCATGCTCAACTCCATTGTAGATATTTCGGGTATCAACAAAATCTCCAAAACCATATTCTCCCTTGCTGCGGGCGCGGTTACCGGCGCTGCCAAGAGCGCTATCGTGGGCGAAGTCGACGATGGCGGCAAAAAGGTAATTGCCGCTTCGATGTTCGGCGTTACTACCCCCTGCGTCACCAAGGCGAAGGAATACCTCGAAGCCCAGGGCTACGAAGTGCTGGTGTTCCACGCGACGGGCTCGGGCGGCCGCTGCCTCGAATCTCTGGTAGATGGCGGCATGGTCGACGGCGTGCTCGACATTACCACCACCGAATGGTGCGACCAACTCGTGGGCGGCGTGCTCGCCGCAGGTCCCGACAGGCTGGATGCTGCCGCAAAGAAAGGCGTTCCCCAGGTCGTATCCTGCGGCGCGCTGGACATGGTCAACTTCGGCGAAATGGAATCCGTTCCCGCCAAATTCAAGGATCGCAACCTTTATGTGCACAACGCCTCGGTCACCCTCATGCGCACCACCAAAGAGGAATGCGCCGAGCTCGGCCGCATAATCGCCGAGAAGCTAAACCAGTGCGTGGGTCCCTGCACGTTGATGCTCCCCTTGGGCGGCGTTTCTGCAATTGACAAGCCCGGCGCACCTTTCTATGGACCCGAAGAAGACGCTGCGCTGTTCGACGCTATCCGCAAGACGCTCAAGAACCCCAACGTCAAGCTCGTCGAGATGGAAAACAACGTCAACGACGACGAATTTGCCCTCACGGCAGCAAAAACTCTGGATGCTTACATTAAGGGTGTCTGATTTTAGGCACCATTCACAATAATTTACAGGAGGAACAAATATGCCCAGGATTGAAAGAGCCGAGATACTCAAGAGACTCCACGACCAGATAGCCGAGGGTAACCCCCTCGTAGGAGCGGGCGCCGGCACCGGCATCAGCGCCAAGTGCGCCGAAAAGGGCGGCGTGGACATGATGATCATCTACAACTCCGGTCGGTACCGCATGGCCGGCCGCGGCTCGCTGGCGGGCATTCTCGCCTATGGTGACGCCAATGGAATCGTGGTTGAGATGGCATCGGAAGTGCTTCCCGTCGTCAAGCACACCCCTGTGCTCGCAGGCGTCAACGGTACGGACCCCTTCCGCGTAATGCCCGTCTTCCTCAAACAGCTCAAGGAAATGGGCTTCTCGGGCGTGCAGAACTTCCCGACAGTCGGTCTTATCGACGGACTGTTCCGCCAGAACCTCGAAGAAACCGGCATGGGTTACGACCTTGAGGTGGACATGATTGCCGAAGCTCACAAGCTCGACATGCTGACCACCCCCTATTGCTTCAACGAAGAAGAAGCAAAGAAGATGGCGGCCGCAGGGGCGGACATCATCGTCGCCCACATGGGGCTGACCACCAAGGGTGACATCGGCGCTTCCACCGCGAAGACTCTGCCCGAATCCGCCGAGCTCGTCCAGAAGATCGCCGACGCCGCTTGGAGCGTCAACCCCGATGTACTCGTCATCTGCCATGGCGGTCCTATTTCCGAACCGCAAGACGCCCAGTACATACTCGACCACACCAAGGGCATAGCAGGATTCTATGGAGCTTCCTCCATCGAGCGCCTGCCCACCGAAATCGGCATCACCAACCAGGTGCGCGAGTTCAAGAAGATCACCTTCAAAGACTAAGTCGGGCAAAAGTATAAATCTACCGGACGACAAACGACCCCGCTATTTTGGCGGGGTCGTCAGCCTGTCAAAGAAAAGGAGTTTTCACGCAAGTGAGAGCTCCTT
>CALNBC010000369.1 GCA_937874755.1 uncultured Clostridia bacterium | reverse complement strand
GGCGACGTATTCCGCCAAGTATTTTTTATAAAGCGAAGTCCCTCGGAACCATTCGTTCAGCCTTTGGGAGCTCCTGGTAAAGCAGAACAGCGCCAATAGCAGCAGCGGGGTTGTGGGCAAGCCGGGCACCACGGTGCCAAGAGCCCCAAGGGACATAGATAACAGCCCTCCTATAACAAACAGTGCTTTTCTCAACAGTCGCTCAACCTTTCCTTTTCGTGCGCCCATATAAAAGCCGGAATGATTCCGGCTTTTTGGCGCGCCATGCCAAAAGTATGTCAATTATATCATACACGCCCACCGTGTACCAGCGCTCTTTGCCCAGCGCGAGGAATGGAAATATTATTACAAAGTTAGCCCCAAAAGCCGCTCTTTTTGGAACATAAACATAATAGCGCACAAATCTGGCAAAGCTAGAGAGGCAAGAACGCTGGGATGAAGTCGCACAAAGGGAGGCTTAATTATGGAGAACTTCTTACCCCCAACGACCAAAAGGGTCGCGTACCACACCTGTGGCTGCGTGAATGAGGACATAAGGGAAAGGACGCTGTGCAGAATCAGCTTGAACAAGGACTGCACAAAGAGCGAATTGTCAGACAGGATAGATAATCTGGAATACGAGTGGGACATAGAGAGGTGCTTGGAAGCCAAGGCCGCCTCCATCGTGCTCCTAAGCTCGATAATGGGATTCTCCAAGCGAAGGTGCCGCTGGTTCCTACTGACGGGTTCCGTCGGATTCTTCCTTTTGCAGCACGCCATGTTTGGCTGGTGTCCGCCGCTGCCCGTATTGCGCAAGCTGGGGGTGCGAACCGCCGAGGAGATAAACGCCGAAAAAGCAGTCTACAAAAAACTCAGGGGCGACTTTTCCGGGGAGGCAGATGACGCAGACAGCCTGCTCGAGATGGCTGAAGATTGATTGCGCTTTGGTTGCACGCGTAGATGCCCCGTACGCTCACAAGTGAAAAACTCAATAACCCATATAAGAAAAAGTGATGCTCCGCGTATTGGGGCACCGCTTTTTCTTATCTGTTTGATGCGTTCAAAGCGTAACTATTACTAATGTTTACATTATGTTTTCTGTTTGTTTTAGTGCAATTCATGCAAAATATATTTGTAGAGATAAAAGGTAAATTATTGAAATATTGAGCTTTTTGTTATTTTTTGAAGCCGTCTATCCTTTATTTTGCAGTATGGAGAACAAGTTGCTAAGAGCATTCCATCGAGGAGAGCACGCTGATGAGTAAAACGAGTAACAGAGAAGCAAATCCAATAGTTTTTATAATACCCTTTTTAATCATAACCGCGATATCGATAATTTTTCTCATTATTATGAGAAGCGGTCTTAAAGATTACCACTACGATATTAAAAAAGCGGAAGCTCAGGCAGTTGCAAGGAGCATATCGATTCACCTGACCCACACCGGAGAAGCGATCGATGCCATCAATCGACTGATGGTGGAAAAGTTGACTATATCCCTCAAGGCGATGGGCATAAGCGGCGGCAAAGATTACAGTCTGCTCGATGAACTGGCGGACGCCTTTGAACTCGATGAGGTTTACTTGTATAACCCACTAGGGAAGATTGTTTACTCCTATTCCGGAGCATACCTTGGGTGGACGGCTTATTCGGGTCATCCTGTGTACGACTTTATAGACGGCGACAAAAGCATACTCATCGAGGATATAAGAAAGGATTCCGATAGCGACAAGTATTACAAATACGGCTACATAAAGATTGCGGAAGGCTTCATGCAAATAGGAATACTTGCCGACAAGGTTCAGAGCATGATGGACGATTTCGCCATTCAGAACATAATCGAAGATATGGTCGTGGACGATAGCATATTGCAGTTGAGCGCCATAAACGACGAGTTTGAAATATTCGCGAGTCTGAACAAAGAAACAATAGGGCAACAAGCCGGCAACCAGCAAATCATGGACGATGTTAACAGCGGCGAAATCCACGGGCACATCAAAAGCCTCAACGGCGAAGATGTATATGAGATATTTGTACCTCTTGAACATAGAGCAGGAGGAGCGACCGCATTTGTAATTGCATACTCGATGAAAGATACGAAGCCGCTGATTGAAAGAAACGAAATGATTGCATTTGCGGCGCTCGTGGTGATTTACCTCTCATTGACTTATTCAATGCTTGTAACCTATAAAAATAACAAGAAACTTGTTCGGCTTACACTTTATGATTCGGTTACGGGACTTCCGAATACCGAATCGCTAAAGCGGAAAATGGCAAAATATACGGGCAGCGGTAACAATGCCGTGCTGGTAATCAAGTTTGACAATCTAACCCTAATCAATCTGACCTATGGCTACGACTTTGGCGTTTTGCTGTTGAAGGAGCTGGCCAATCGGGCAAAGGCAATTGAAAGCGAAAAAATTCACCTGTTCAGGTTTGTGGCCGAATACTTTGTGCTGCACATAAAGGACTACCACGACAAGTATGAACTGCTGCACTATACAGAAAAGCTGGAGGAGCTGCTGGGCAAACCCTTTATCATAAACGATACCGTCGCAAATCTGACATACAAGATAGGAATCATGGAATACAAAGGAAAGGATATGCCCTTGGAGCAAATGCTGAAGGATGCCACTATCGCTGCCGATCATGTGCGCGCGAAGGACGATCATCACTACTCTTTCTTTGACGAGAGCATGGAGCAGAAAATCAAACGCGAAGATGAAATCGAAAGAGAGATACGGGCAGCAATCAGCGGGCAAGAAAAATCGGGGGTATACGTCGTCTATCAGCCTGTTGTGGATGCAGTGGAATGCAAAAT
This sequence comes from uncultured Clostridia bacterium, assembly GCA_937874755.1. Taxonomy (GTDB): domain Bacteria; phylum Bacillota; class Clostridia; order Christensenellales; family CALWSW01; genus CALNBC01. Next base: position 1,227 of record CALNBC010000369.1, on the reverse strand, counting down.
AGTCGGATTTGAAGCCCTCGCCAGGATGAATTCCAAGCAGCTCGGCTCCGTTTCACCTATGGAATTCATAAGAATCGCGGAGAAAAAGCAGCTCATCGACCCGCTAAGCAAACTCATAACAGGAATGGCTTTCACTTTTGTTTCCGATTTGCTGAAGCTGGGTTACGATGATATGCGCGTATCCGTAAACATATCGGCAGGTCAGTTGCTGCGCGAGGATTTCGTGGCCGCGATTATGAACATTATCGGTGAAACAGGCATAAGCGGGCGGAATGTCGCTTTGGAAATCACAGAGTCGGCCATTATGGAAAACCATCAGTTGGTCAACAGCAAACTTAAAGAGCTCAGGTCAAAGGGTATCCGCATATCCATAGACGATTTCGGAACGGGATACTCCTCCTTCAGCAGACTCAGAGAGCTGAATGTCGATACGTTGAAAATAGACCGTTCTTTCATTGTCAGAATAGGCACTGTGGAGGAAGGCGAGCTGCTTACGAAGGACATTGTCTCCATTGCCCACCGCCTCGGGCTTAAGACCATCGCCGAAGGGGTGGAGCTTCCCCTCCAAAGGGATTACCTTGTGAAAAGCGACTGCGATATGCTGCAGGGCTATATGTTCGGCAAGCCCATCCCAAAAGAAGACACTATTGCACTTTTACAAACGACCGAAGAAGAAAGCACAGCAGGAGCCTAACCCTGTGCATTTTCAAACAAAGGCAGTCAGCCGCAGCCGCGCTGCGAGTTTCAAGAAGACGTTTCAAGCCTACATTATCGGGCTGATTGGTTGATGCTTTCAGAAGAATAAGGTTTACAGAAGATGCTCAAACCTTGCAATCAAGCCTTTAGCGATTATAGCTACAGCCAATATTACCAGAGCGGTTTTAGGCTCCTTCAATAACGGAATATCGAGATTAAATAGTTGTGCAATAAATGCCAGCAATGCGATTGCCCCAAATATGTATCCCAATATGGTCAAGGGATGCGCGGGCGCCGCGGATATGAATTTCCCGATACTCAAAGTACATAACAACATGCCTGCTACCCCAAGGGCGATAGTCATAGCTCGAGGACCTTGTAAAAACAGCACTTTCGTATTAGTTAATCCCAACACAACAAACACGATTGAAAGCACAATTTCAAATATCCAGATTTCCGGTTTCTTCATGATGCAAAACCTCCTGTCTGAATCTCGTGGTCAGGGGCGTCCAGCCCCTGAAACACGGCTTT
>CALNBC010000368.1 GCA_937874755.1 uncultured Clostridia bacterium | reverse complement strand
GCCTGATACCGAGGAATTTGCCAACGACGAGGTTCCCCTTGCCCAGACCGCTATTGCTGACTACGAAAAACCTAACCCGCTGAACGCGCAAAACTCACTCGTGCTGCTCGTCCTAGCTGCGGCAGTTTTTGGACTGCTGTATTGGATTAGCGGCCTAGTTAAAAAGGAACCGCCGAAACACTTCATACCCCTTGCCCTTTTGACTGCCGTTGCATTAAGGCTGCTTATCGCGTCAATTTCACCGGGGTACACGTCGGACATGGCGTGTTTTACCGGGTGGGCGAAAGCGCTGGCGGACAACGGCTGTTCTGTTTTTTACACCAGCGGAATGTTCGCGGACTACACTCCCGGGTATCTGTACGTTTTGCTGGGTGTGGGCAAGCTTGCCGCATTGCTCGGCATAGATTTGTATTCTGCATTCGGCAGCGTATTTGTACGCCTGCCCGCAATACTGATCGATGCTGGGCTCGCTTATGTACTCTGCCGCGCAACCAAGGATTCCTTGGGTCGCCGCGGCGCTTTTGCGGTGTTGCTGCTCGCGGCGTTCAACCCCGTTGCCGTACTCGATTCCGCGGCCTGGGGTCAGGTGGATTCAGCGCTGACGATTCTCCTTGTGCTCACATTCATAGAGCTTAATAAAGAAAGAAGACTTTCCGCCGCAGCACTTTACGGTCTAGCGGTGCTCGTCAAGCCACAAGCGCTTATAGTCGGGCCCGTATTCGCGTTGGCGTACATACTTCCGCTGTTTGATAAAAAGAAAGAAGGGCGATTGCGCGCACTGGCGGATATACCTCTGGGCGCTATAATCGCCCTCGCCGTAATCTTCGTAGGTTCATTGCCCTTTAAGGGAACGCAGGACACATTTTGGCTTTTTGAGAGGATGTTCGAAACCGCCACATCCTACCCCTACGGCTCGGTCAACGCTTTTAACCTCATCGCCCTGCTGGGCGGCAACTGGGTGCCGGATACGACGGTGTTCCTCGGTATTTCCATCAAGCATTGGGCTGCCGGGCAGACTGCGTTCTCGCCGACGCGACAGACCTGGCCCGCGACACAAAAGGCCGAGCTCGCGAGACAATCAG
>CALNBC010000367.1 GCA_937874755.1 uncultured Clostridia bacterium | reverse complement strand
GCAACGAGCGGGTCACCATTCAAAACCTCGCAGTCGTCCGCGTGGACGCGGCCCGCAACCTGATTCTGGTCAAGGGCGCGATCCCCGGCCCGAAGGGCGGCCTGGTTACGGTGCGCAACACCGTAAAGAACTGAGCAGGAAGGAGCAAGCGTTATGCCTAAAGTCGCAGTGTATAATACAGCGGGCAGCACGGTCGGCGAGATCGAGCTTCCCGAAGCCGTGTTCGGCATAGAACCAAACACCGACGTCATGCACGAAGTCGTGACTGCCATACTGGCGAACCGGCGCCAGGGCACCCAGTCCGCATTGACCCGCGCAGAAGTTCGCGGCGGCGGAATCAAACCCTGGAGGCAGAAGGGCACAGGTCGTGCCCGCCAGGGGAGCACCCGTTCACCCCAGTGGACTCACGGCGGCGTCGTGTTCGCTCCTAAGCCCAGGAGCTATGCCACGTCCGTAAACAAGAAGGTTCGCCGTCTGGCGATTCGCTCGGCGCTTTCCGCCAAGGCTCAGGCCGACGAAGTCATCGTGCTCGACTCTTTCGCAGTCGACGCACCCAAGACCAAAGTCGTCGCCGCCGCCCTCAAGGCGCTGAACGCAGAGAAAGCCCTTATCGTCACCACCGAGAAGGACGATAACCTCGTGCTTTCCGCAAGGAACATCAAGAACGCCGCGATTACCACGGCGGACAATCTCAACGTATACGACATTCTCAAGTATGAAAAATTCGTTATTCTGTCCGATGCAATCAACAAGGTCGAGGAGGTTTACGCACAATGAAAACAGCGCACGACGTAATCATCCGCCCCGTCCTTTCCGAAAAGAGCATGGATGGGATCGAAGACAAGGTTTACACCTTCGAAGTGGCTAAAACCGCCAACAAAACCGAGATTCGCCAGGCAGTCGAAGAAGTGTTTGACGTCAAGGTCGCGAAGGTCAACACCTTGCGCACCCTGGGCAAAATCAAGCGTCAGGGACGCACCTCCGGGCGCACACCTGAAGTCAAGAAGGCAATCGTAACCCTGAAGGCGGGCTCCAAGGGAATCGAGTTCTTCGATTCCATGCGCTGAGCCGCCCGGACTAACAGGAGGTATTCAAAATGGCAATAAAGAAATTGAAGCCGACTTCTCCGGGCCGCCGCTTCATGACCGTTTCGGCTTTCGAGGAGATCACTTGCACCACACCCGAGCGCTCGCTGCTGGAAGACCAGCGCAGCAAAGCGGGCCGCAACGCTCACGGCCGCATCACCACCCGCCACCGCGGCGGCCAGGTGCGCCAGAAGTACCGCATCATCGACTTCAAGCGCAACAAGGACGGCGTGCCCGCAAAGGTCGCCACCATCGAGTACGACCCGAACCGCACGGCGAACATCGCTCTTCTGCATTACGTGGACGGCGAAAAGCGTTACATCATCGCTCCCTTAGGCCTCCAGGTCGGCGACATGATAGTCTCCGGCGCCGAGGCGGACATCAAGATAGGCAACGCACTTCCGCTTCGCAACATCCCCGTCGGCACCATGATTCACAATATCGAGCTCAAACCCGGCAAGGGGGGTCAGCTCGTCAGGAGCGCGGGCAACGCGGCGCAGCTTCTCGCAAAGGAAGGCAACTACGCAACGGTTCGCCTGCCATCCACCGAAGTCCGCATGGTTCCCGTGGATTCCAAGGCTACCATCGGTCAGGTCGGCAACGCAGACAGCGAACTCATCAACCTAGGCAAGGCTGGTCGCAAGCGCCACATGGGATGGAGACCTTCGGTCCGCGGTTCCGTCATGAACCCTGTCGACCACCCCCACGGCGGCGGCGAGGGCAAGAGCCCCATCGGCCGTAGCGGTCCCGTCACACCCTGGGGCAAGCCCACACTCGGTTATAAGACTAGGAAGCACAAGAACAAGTCGAACAAATTCATCGTTCGTCGCCGCGGCGATAAGTGATGCGCATTAGAAAGGAGACAATCAAAGCATGAGCAGGTCTGTTAAAAAAGGACCCTTTGTAAGCGAACGGCTCCTCGGCCGCATCATCGAGATGAATAAAGCCGGAGAGAAGAAGGTACTAAAGACCTGGAGCAGGTCTTCCACAATATTCCCGGACATGGTAGGCCACACCATCGCCGTTCACGACGGCAGGAAGCATGTGCCGGTCTATGTCACCGAGGAAATGGTCGGTCATAAGCTGGGCGAGTTTGCTCCCACCCGCACTTACCGCGGCCACGCCGGCTCTGCAAAGACCACCGGCGGACGCTAACAGGAGGGAGAAATAATGGCAACTCGCATTCGTGAAAAAGCAAACGCCCGCAAGACGGGCGCAGACAAAAGGCCCAGGGCTATCGCCCGCTACGTGCGCATCTCCTCCAGGAAGGTCAAGATAGTGCTCGACCTTATCCGCGGCAAGTCAGTCACCGAAGCGCGCGCGATACTCAGCTTTACCCCCAAGGCCGCCGCTCCCGTGGCGCTGAAGGTGCTTGAATCGGCCGTCGCTAACGCGGAAAACAACCTCGACCTCACCCAGGATACGCTTTTTGTCGCCGAATGCTACGCGAACCAGGGTCCCACGCTCAAGCGTTTCAGACCCCGCGCACACGGTCGCGCAAATCGCATCCTCAAGAGGTCGAGCCATATCACCGTCGTTCTCGATTCGGTCAAGTAAGGAGGGTAAACATGGGTCAAAAAATAAATCCCCGCGGCTTTCGCGTTGGAGTAATCAACGATTGGGATTCCCGCTGGTACGCATCCAAGAAGGATTTCGCCGACAACATAGTCGAGGATGAGAAAATCCGCAAGTTCCTCAAAGAGAAACTCTTTGCTTCGGGCATCAGCAAGATAGAAATCGAGCGCGCCGCAGGCAAAGCTACCATAAACATCTTTACCGCAAAGCCCGGCATGGTCATCGGCCGCCAGGGCGCGGGCGTCGAAGCTCTCAAGGCAGAGACCGTCAAGCTCGTCGGTCGTCCGATCAACCTCAACATAATCGAGGTCAAGAACCCGGACGCCAACGCTCAGCTCGTCGCCGAGAACATCGCCGCATCCCTGGAAAAGCGCATTTCTTACCGCCGCGCCATGAAGCAGGCAATAAGCCGCACCATGCGCTCGGGCGCAAGGGGAATCAAGGTCAAGTGCTCCGGCAGGCTGGGCGGCGCCGAAATCGCGCGCGTTGAAGGCTACCACGAAGGCTCCATCCCGCTGCAGACTTTGCGCGCCAACATCGAATACGGCTTTACCGAGGCAAAGACCACCTATGGTCGCATCGGCATCAAAGTTTGGATTTATAAGGG
>CALNBC010000366.1 GCA_937874755.1 uncultured Clostridia bacterium | reverse complement strand
TCACGCGGAGGCGACCCGATTTTTCCAACGCCGGCTTTCAGCGAATACCGACTCTCTGAAGATGGTTAAAAGGGGATATTCGCGATCATCGCGCACAAATATTATCGTACTTTGTAAGTATATGAGAAAACGGAAGCGTTTGTCAATCCCAAAACACACTTGAAATTGGGGTTTTTGTTCCATTTGTTTTTGTTATAAAATTGAAACAGGTGGGGAAATTGCACGGGCAATAATTCGCGGGTCAGCACGGCTATCCGATTTTTACTTTGCATGAAAAACAGGCGCAAGGGGTAATCCCTGCGCCCGTCTCGTATCGGTTAAATCAAATCGCCGCGGTTTGAGTGTTTATCAGTTGAATTCGTCATCGAAAAGGTTCTCATCGTCTAGAGGGGGCTTTGCCCGTTCATCTTGAGGAGCCTTCTTGGGCGGCATGTTCTCTTCGGGCGTCCTGTGCGGCGGTTTGCGCGACGGCGGCTCGCCGACCTTCAAATCCTCCGCCCTCGGGCGCACCGGAACTCTGGGCTTTTCAGTCCTACCTGTGATTTGGTCGATTAGCGCATCTGCAACATCCTTGTCGCGGTCGCGGATCTTAGTGCTCTTTGCTGTTTCCCTGCGATGGTTCTGCTGGCGGGAGGCGAGCATTCGGTCAAGTTCGTCCGCTTCACGTTCCTGCTCCTTGCGCCTGCGGCTCTGGGTTAGAACATACACCAGGCTTGCGGCTGCGGCAAGCAGCAGTATGATGATGATAAGCAGCACCCACCTCAGCCAGCTTGCACCGCCGTTATCGCCCACAGGTTCTTCGCTCGCCGCTGGGGCAGCGATGGTGATGGCTACGGGCGTTGCCGATGCCGAATAGGCGTTGCCGCCCTCGTCCTTGAACACGGCGGAAAATACCACGTCACGGCTTTCGGAGACCACGATTTTCACGTTTACGGTCTGGGCACCCTGGTCGACGGTCGCAAGCGCAAGCACTCTGCCGTCCTGTGCTTCGGAAAGCTCGAATTCGTAAAGCGGTACGGGGGACTCGTTGTCAATCCTTATGGCGAAGGTGACCTCGGTTGGCTCGTCAAACTCGCTCTTTATGGGTTTTGCGATGAGTGTGATGACGACGTCCTCCGGCGAAAGGTAGGGCAACAGTTCGACAGGCTGCGCGGTGACGATGAGCGGCGTTCCCGAACCCTCGCCATAGGTGGCGGTAGCGGTTACCGTAAGCGCGCGCACAACCTCGACCGGAATATCTACCGTGATGGTCTTGGTGTCCGACTGGGCGAGGGCAAAGGCGGTGGTCAGGGCGGTGCCCGATTCGTCTATCAGCGCCACGGACTTGAAATCCACATTGCCGTTGTTGGTGACGACTATGTTGACAGGTGTGCCGGTGGCGGCGGGAATGCCTGCGGTAACCTCAACGGTCAAATTCGCGTTGGTCAGCGTGATGTTTGCGGGGTCGATGGTTATGGAAAGGGGAGTGCCCGCGCCGTCCGCGGTGATGACGGGGGAAGAGGTCACGTTCTCAGCAAGGGTAATCTCCTCGGATACGCGCTTTACTTCGCCTTCGGCGACTGTGCCGACGGATATGGGTGAGGCGAGCACGGGGTCGGTTATGGTGACGTTAGAAAGGCCTACGTCACCCGTGTTCTGGATGGCGTAAGTTATGGTAATAATGTCGCCTGCAGCGCCGCTGTTTGAGCTTAGCGTGCGCTCCGCCTTCATGGCGGGAGCTGCGGTTTTTTTCGCGATAGGTACGTTGTGCACGAAGGACTGGGGAGAGCCGCTCTCGAGCCAAATGAAGGTGAAGGCTACGGAATTGCCGATTTCCTCCTCCTGCACCTTAAAGTTGGTGATATTGTATACTTTTTTGATGCCCGGTTCAAAGTTGCCCAGCGTTTCTTCTATTCCGCGGGCAATGAGAGTGACGTCCTCCAGCATGTAATCCGCGGTATTGGTCAGGCTGACATTGATGTTGACCTTTCCCGCTTTTTCCAGCGCTTCGGGCGTGACGGTGGAAGTCACCTCCAGACTGCCCTCGGCGTGGGCGGCCAAAGGAAGCGCCACAGCGATGACGAGCAGCAAAAGCAGGGTAAAACGGGTAAACTTACGCATAATTCAACCTCCAGGGAATAGACGATATGGGTGCTTTACCGGGCACATTTAGAATCCGTGATTAGGGTTTCGGCGGTTCGGGCGGTGGGAATAGCCCTATTATTTTACCTCATACGTCCAGCCGTGCTTGTCTTCTAGGCGGCCGTACTGGATGCCGGTCAGAGTGTCGTAAAGCTTCTGGGAAACTTCGCCAATGCCACCGTCGCCAACGACCAGCTTTTCTCCATGGAAATTGAGCTCACCCACAGGGGAGATGACAGCCGCGGTACCCGAGCCAAAAGCCTCCAGCAGTTTGCCGGACTTGACTCCGTCTACCACCTCATCTATAGATAGTTTGCGCTCGACGGCATTTATGCCCATATCTTTCGCGAGCTGCAAAACGGAGCGGCGGGTGATTCCTGCGAGTATGGAGCCCTGGAGCGCGGGGGTGACCAGTTCGTCCTTAAAGAGGAAGAACATGTTCATCGCACCGACCTCTTCGACGTATTTGCGTTCGACACCGTCCAGCCAGAGCACTTGATCATAGCCTTTCAAATGCGCTTCGTGGGCGGCGAGCATGGATACGGCGTAATTGCCGCCCGCCTTGGTAAAGCCCATGCCGCCGCGCACTGCGCGGACGTACTCGGGTTCGACGAATATCCTGGTGGGTGCGAGTCCGCCGGCGTAATAGGCGCCCGATGGGGACAGGATGATGTTGAAAACCACATTGTGCGCAGAGTTGACCCCCAGCTTAGCGTCGTTGCCGAACATGTTGGGGCGGATGTAAAGCGAGGTGCCCGCCTGCTTGGGTATCCATTCTTCGTCGAGCTTGACGAGATTTACAAGGGAGGATAGGGCGTATTCAACGTTCAGCTCGGGCATGCAAAGGCGCGCCGCAGAGATGTTCATGCGCTCGAAATTGTCTTTGGGGCGGAACAGCAGGGTTCGACCGTCCTCAGTCTTGTACGCCTTCATGCCCTCGAAAACCTCTTGCCCATAATGGAGTACAGTGGAGGAGGGGTCAATAGAGAGCGGACCGTAGGGGATGATTTCGCCCTCGTCCCAAACGCCGTCAACGGCGTTCATGATGAACATGTGGTCGGTGAATATTCGCCCAAAGCCCAGATTTGATTCGTCTTCCGGTTTCTGCTTGGGATGCGTCGTGCGTGTGATTTTCATGATGCCCTCCAGATTTAATAAAATTCAAAATGCTAATGCATATTTTGCTGTTTTTAGCTGCGATGACTTGTTCCCGCCGCTTAAGGTGCTAAGTAATCCGTTTGACTTTTCGTTCGAACACTGGCGCAACCCGACCGTCGGTCAGTTCCGCGCAGTCCTTCAAAAACGCTTGTTCGTCACTTGGCAATACCGCAGCTTTGGCGGTGACGTGTTCCGCGAACTCGGGTTCTTTGAACAGCATTCCACGCGAGCGCAGCCACCCTTCGACCCGACCCCAAAGGGGATAGGAGACCTCGAGGGAGTAAAGCGAGCATTCCTGCACGAGGAGCAGCCCTGCGGCGTTCACCGCATCAGCGGCGGACTTGGTGTACGCTCGAACGAGCCCGCCCGCGCCGAGAAGGGTCCCTCCAAAGTAGCGGGTGACCAGCACCAGTGAATAGGTTATGCCCCGTTTCTTTAGCACCTCCATAATGGGCAGCCCCGCTGTGCCGCCGGGTTCGCCATCGTCCGAAAAGCGGGCTGTTTCGCCCCGCTCGCCGACGGCGTAGGCGTAGCAGTTGTGGGTAGCGTCGTAGTGGAGCTTGCGTATGTGTTCTATGTGGGCAAGTGCTTCCTCATCGGTTTCGAGGGGGAAGCAACGTCCTATGAAGCGCGAGCGGCTGACTGTATACTCGATCTGCGCGCTTTTTTGGACCGTCAAATAGTCGGACATCAGTCCAGGATTACCTTTTTATACGACTTCTTGCCCTTTTTGAGCAGCACACCTGCGGCGAGCTGCGCTTCCGTCAGCTCGGCGTTGGGATCCTCGACCTTTTCGTCATCCGCGTAGATGCCGCCGCCTTCGATGAGCCTTCTGCCATCGCCCTTGGACTTTGCCAGTCCGGACAGGGCGAGCACGGCCGCCACGCGGCGATCCGATGCGAACTCTTCCTTGGAAATGGCAACCGTGGGAATGTCCGCGTCTGCGGTAACCGCGCCCGAGAACAGCGCCTCTGTGGCGCTCTTGGCAACTTCGGCTTTTTCCTCGCCGTGAACCTGCTTGGTCACCTCATATGCCAGCACTTTCTTGGCTTCGTTTATCTCGCTGTCCTTCAGGGCAGAGAGACGGCGCACCTCGTCCATAGGCAGGAAGGTCAACAGGGAAAGGCACTTATAAACGTCCGCATCCGCGATGTTGCGCCAGTATTGATAAAACTCGTAGGGAGTGGTCTTATTTTCGTCCAGCCACAGTGCGCCCTTGACAGTTTTGCCCATCTTGACGCCCTCACTGGTCGTCAAAAGAGCAAAGGTCATTGCGTGGGCGGGTCTTTGGAATTTGCGGCGAATGAGGTCCGCTCCCGCTAGTATGTTGCTCCATTGGTCGTCGCCGCCCATCTGCATGGTGGCGCCGTATTTTTCGTTGAGCACGAGGAAGTCGTAGGCCTGCATCAGCATGTAGTTGAACTCCATGAAGGTCAACCCGCGCTCGAGCCGCTGCTTGTAGCAATCCGCTGTCAGCATTCGGTTGACGGAAAAATGCACCCCAACCTCGCGCAGGAAGTCGACATAGTTGATGTTCAGCAGCCAGTCCGCGTTGTTGACCATGATGGCGTTCTCGCCGTCAAACTCGATGAATTTGCCCATCTGCTTCTTGAAGCACTCGGCGTTGTGGGCGATGGTTTCCTTGGTCATCATGGTGCGCATGTCGGACTTGCCGGAAGGGTCGCCGATCATGGTGGTCCCGCCGCCCAAAAGGGCGATGGGGCGGTGCCCCGCGCGCTGAAGGTGGGCCATGGCCATCAACTGCACAAAGTGGCCCACGTGGAGCGAATCCGCCGTCGGGTCAAAGCCGATGTAAAAGGTGACGCGCCCGCTGCCGAGCGCCTCGCGGATTTCCTGTTCGTTAGAGGTCTGTTTGACAAAGCCCCTTTCATTAAGTATATCAAATACGTTTTGCATCCATATGTCCTCACTGTGAATATTTTTAAGAACGAACTATCTTTTTGGCTGC
>CALNBC010000365.1 GCA_937874755.1 uncultured Clostridia bacterium | reverse complement strand
AGGCCACGTGACTGGAGTTCAGACGTGTGCTCTTCCGATCTGGGCGTGCAATCATGGTCTTTGAAAGAATCAAAAAAATTGGCAAGAAAGCAAAGAACACCAGTGCGCAACTCGTAGAAAGAATAGGTATGGCGAGGATTACTGTACTCTCTCTTGCTGTAGTGCTTATATTGGGTGCGCTTATTCTAAGGGGCGTGAATTCCGTGCAGGTTTTCGCCAATAAGCAAAGCGAACCGTACAGAACTGGCGATTCTTCTCAAGGGAAGATTGCGTTAACCTGTAATGTTGCCTGGGGTGAAGAATTTTTGCCTGCAATGCTGGACATTCTAAATGAGAAGAATGTGAAAATTACCTTCGTGATACTCGGTGAATGGGCAGAAACCCACCAAGAAGAGCTCAAGGCAATCTCCGACGCAGGTCACGAATTAGGAAACCATGGTTACTATCACGTAAACCACAGCGAGATTTCGAAGGAAAGAGTTCAAGAAGAGATTACTCGCACAGCGAACCTTATCGGCGATATAACAGGCAAAGTACCAACTATTTTTGCGCCGCCATCAGGTGACTGCGACGACGAGAGCGTACAAGCGGCAATTGATATCGGGCAAACAGTTATTCTTTGGAGTGTGGACACCATCGACTGGAGACGTGACGGCAAAGATGCTATATTAAATAGAGTATTACGCGACCCCAAAGCGGGTGATATAATCCTCATGCATCCAACCAAATACACAGTCGACGCCCTACCCGAGATGATTGACGGTCTTGTTGAACGTGGACTAACTCCTTGCACAGTAGGCGAGATTCTGCCGCAAAATTAAACGGCAAGAGTTTGGCATGGTGCTCTATTGTCACAAAACGAATATAGCATTACTGCTTTATACACTATCTGTAACCGCATTCAGTTAATTTACAAAATAACTTGAAAAATTACTAATAGTCCATGCAAAAAACAGGTTGATTTTTTGATAGTTTGGGTGTAAACTGTTCTTGTTGCTTTGGATGGGGTCTGTGGTTGAAAATCGATGCCAGTCGCAGGCAAAACGATCCACGTAAACCGGGGCATTATTTTCCCGGTGATCATGGTGCGGCTTAGAAGTAAGTCCGACCAGGTGATATCCGTCTCCCGTGTACTTATGTCTTTTGCACTTCTTGCATAGATCAGCGGTCACCAAAAACGGCATATTCCTTGAGACAAGCAGTAGTGGAAGGGTAGCCCCCCGGTAGCGAAACTTGCAGTCGGCGAGTGTGGGGTCAAAGACCAGGTCAGCCGATTCAGTGCAACAAAACCAATTTATTTTTCCAGGGGGATTATCCACAATGTTCGAAGACAAGGTTCTCGTATGCCGTGATTGCGGTGCAGAATTCGTTTTCACCGCCGGAGAGCAGCAGTTCTACGCTGAGAAGGGCTTCCAGAATGAGCCCCAGCGTTGCAAGATCTGCCGCGATGCAAAGAAGGCCACCCGCGGCGGCGAGCGCTCCGAGCGCGGCGAGCGCGAAATGTTTGATGCCGTTTGTGCAGCTTGCGGCGCACCTACCCGTATTCCTTTCAAACCTAAGAATGACAGGCCCGTTTATTGCAGCGCCTGCTTCCAGGCCCGCAGGTAACCCCTCGGAAAAGAATAGGATAAACGACCTCCGCCCCGAATGCAAATTCGGGGCGGTTTTTTTGATTGAAAATCAATGTTCACCGTGCTACAATTCATTTAATTATATAACGATAGGAGAAAGACATGGTTAGCATAATTATTGTGTCTCATAGTGAAAAGGTTGCCAACGGTGTTGTGGAAATCGCCTCCGAAATGAATTCCGGGAACATAAAGATAGTCGCTGCCGGTGGAACGGGTGACGGTCGCATAGGCACAAACACTGAGATTATCATAGACGCAATAAACAGTGTCTACACAGGCGATGATATTCTCATATTCGCGGATCTCGGTAGCGCGATACTTAGCACTGAAATGGCACTGGATCTACTCGATCCTGAAGTGGCATCCAAGGTTCGCATCGTCGACGCTCCCATCGTAGAAGGTGCAGTTGTAGCCACGATTCAAGCAGGCCTTACTGAAAATGCAGACGAAATTATTGAGGTTGCTGAAGGCGCAAAGTCGCTTCCTAAGGTACACAAGGACTGATAGCAATACCGAAGAAAGGGATCAGTGGAGAAAATGATTTTTCTTTGCAGTACTGCTGGTAAAGAGGAAGAAGTAATAACCCTTTGGAAGGAGTGCTTCCCCGAGGACAGCGATGAGTACATTTCTTGGTTTATTGCAAACAAATACGACCCTCTATATTGTCGCGCCTTTGAAGAAGACGGAAAACTCGCAGCACTTTTACATCTTTTGCCGCTGAATCTGCGACTTGGTGGAAAGAACATTGCACTTCCTTTTGTATACGGAGCGGGAACGCTTAACGAATATCGCAAGCGCGGATACATGCGGGAACTTCTAAAGGGAACTTTCGAGGAGCAGCGCGATAAAGGCATATCCTGCATGGCGCTTTATCCATTCAACTATGGGTTTTATCGGAAGACGGGGTTCGGACTGCTGGATGAGTGTGCCGCTCTCGCGCTTAAGGTATCCGAACTCTCAGAAGAAGTTCGCCATTGGAAGGAACCATCAAGCGAGCTTACATCCCTTGAACCTTCGGACATGCTCTTCGTATGGTCAAAGGGGTATCAAAGGTTCGAAGTTGGTCCTATAAGAACTCTTGATCGGTGTAGCCTGCGCCTTGAAGAATGGCGAAGTGACGGCGGAAGATCGATCTGTTGCCGCATAGAAGGTAAAGCCGTCGGTTATGCACTTTTTGCTCCAGTAAACGACCAGCTTTTAGTAGAAGAAATATTCTACGAAAACGGGGAAGCCCTAGTATCGTTAATTATTGCCTTAGTTAAAGAAGCACAGAGGGTTGAATGTGCGATTCTGCGTTGTGAGCTACCCAAAGACGAATTTCCGCACCTTTTGTTTTCGGACAGTCGCGGGAAGGCTTACCTCGAACCACATGCGATGTTTCGCATCATCGACATTCCCTCGTTAATCAATGGATTGGAAACCTCTGCATTAGGTAGTTTTTGCGTAGACCTAGAGGACGAACTATGCAAATGGAATGAAGGTGCCTTTACCATAACATGTGAAGGCGGCAAGATGACTGCAAAGCGGGGGGGCAATCCTGATTGTCGATGCAATATAGCCACGTTATCAACCCTCGTCTGTGGAACTATTGACGCAAAGACTGCCAATGTAATGGGTCTTTTTGAATCGAACAATGCGATAGCCCTAGAAGCCTTTCCAAAAAAGAAAGCTTTTTTCTTCGAGCATTATTGAGCAGATTAAGCGCCAATAAAACAGTTTTGGCGCACTTTCCAAGGATTCGGTATTACTTGCTTGACTATGCTTGTCCGCTGTGGGTATAATCATAAAGCATGAAAAAACTGTCATATACGGAGGTAATCCAATGCCCGAGTCCACTGCCAACTTCTTCACCAATGGTACTTTCCTTTTTATTATTGCCATTGTTGCAATGTTCCTTGTGATGATTATTCCCCAGCGTAAGCGCGAAAAGAAAATCAAAGCTATGCTGGAAGGTATTAAAGAAGGCGACCGCATCAGAACTATTGGCGGCTTCTATGGCCGCGTCTGTAATGTCAAAGAAGATATGATCACTTTCGAGTGCGGGCCTGATAAAGTCAGGCTCAGCCTTTCAAAGAACGCCGTCGTAACGGTTGAGAATTCAGATATCGAGAACGAAACTGGTGTGAAATCTTGATTGCTGGCTGAAAAAGGCGGTTTCGAAAATCGACGGCTCCGAAAATCGGAGCCGTCAGCCTGTCAAAGAAAAGGAAAGTACCATT
>CALNBC010000364.1 GCA_937874755.1 uncultured Clostridia bacterium | reverse complement strand
GCCCCATGCACACAAGCCAGCGTGTATGAGAACTGCCTGCCGTTGCTTGTGCGGGTATGGTTGCGTCCGAGCGCTATGCGGATGAACGCTATATCCTCGCGGTATCTATCCTCCAGGTCCAGCTTAGCCGCTATGTCATACATAGGATCATCGTCAGCATCTTTTCCTGAACGCCGCTCATGGTTGCCCGGCAACAGACACAGTATCTTGTCTCGGATGGGTTCGAGCGCCTTTGCCATCTCGCGCTTCTGCTGTGACGGCGGCATGGTCGCCTTGAATATGTTGGTCACACTGTTGCGCGTGCCGTTGTCTATCAGGTCGCCTTGGAGGGTAACGTAGCTGTTCGGCTCCTTGGCAATCTGGTTGACAAGCGCGTAAAAGGCCTGTACCTCAGCGCCCTCAGCGCCGAGATGGACGTCCGAAAGCGGGTAGATGGTGGTCTCTTTGACATCTTCACCCAGCGAATACCACAGGATATCCTCGTATCTGCCCACTCATACCTCCCTCAAATCAGACAAAGCAGCCCACTCTTGTTTTGTGCGATGAAATAATCTATTACTTTCGCATCTTGGACAGCCTTGATGGTTTCTACAGGTTCGGTCAAAGGTTTTTGATTTATAGTACGGCTTTCTCTTTTCCTTGCCGTGCTTAATCGCTTTGTCGAGTGACATAACGCCTCCTCTATCCCAACCGTCAAGGATTCCTTGTTAGTTCACCATTTGCGCGACCCCACGAAAATGGTCTTGCTCAAAATAGGGTTTCGCCATAACGAATCCCGTACAACCGGCAAGACGTGGTTTCTTACTCGCTCATGTCCCGCGCCCCCACCAGCAAAATGCGAGACGTCCCGCAACGGATGGATTTCCACCCGCGCCCGCCTGATATGATTCTGTTCGTGCCGCGATTAAAGGCCCGCGGCTCGCCCGCCCCCGAAAGTGTGCTGTCAATTGACGCGCATCGGCAGGTCTATGATGTAATTAAATAAAGCCGAACGGCGGATTAAACCGCTCTCCCTTCTGCGGATAGGTGCACCGCCCCGCAGTCAGTTCGCTTATCGCTTCCGGCATGTGACCAAAGAAAAAGAGCCACGCTTTTGCATAGCTCTAATTATAAGTGTTTCACACTGACACATATAACACTTTGGCGTTCGGATGTCAATAGGTTGTGGTTTACTTTTCCATCGACCACTACATGTTGTGTTTTTGGCGTTTATTTGCGTTTTAAGCGCGTCCAGATTCGCCCATGATAGAATCCCTTAGTTCGGGGCATGAAACGCCTGTACGTGGCAATGCGGGCCGTTTGCGGGCCGTCTCGTACGCCTGTAGCGCCCATCCGTGCAACTCGTACACCGTAGTCTTGGGACAACGCATCTCCGCCGCAATCCGCTCCCATGTCCACGCCCAGCTCTCGAACTGCAGATACCTTAGCGTCAGCACCTGCCTGAACCTGGGCGATTCTATCCGCGCGATAACCCTCTCTGCGCTCTGCCGCATGTCCACAAGTGCGTCTATCCGTGCCGTCAGGTGCTGCTCCCGCTCAAAGTCAACCATCCTGCACACCGCCGATTCTACCCGGCTCCGTTCGCCTGTGCCCGATACCCGCTCGGCTTCCATCGAGCCTGTGCCGCGCGTGGCCGCATCGAACCAGTTGCCGCAGCGGTCTTGCGCGTCCTGAATGGCTTTGTCCTCGATGCGGATGAGATTGAGCCGTTCTTTCGCGGTCATGCTGTCACCTCCGATTCTTTTTTATTCTGACACAAGACTCTCCGGACAATAAATTCGACGATTGTTGTTTCGCAGTTTTCCAGCAAATCCCTCGATTCGTCGTTATCCACCAGAAACACGGTTATTTCCCAAGCGGGAGGCTGATACAGCGATGACCCGGGCTTGTAGTATTGGATGTTGAGGTAAATCCGCTTTCCATCAATCCACGGGAAATAGGTTACCTTGTATCCATTGACCCACTTCTCAACGGCGGTCATCGCTTGCCCTCCGCGCTCCGTTTCGTCCATCGGCTCTCTATCCCTTTGTGTGTCTGATACAGCGTCTCGTCCTTCGCCGTCGCCTCGCTTATCACACGCCTGACCTGCGCCAGGTCGTACCCGCGCTGGGCTATATCCACATGGCTCATGCCGGAGCGATACAGCCGGATGATGCGCTCGGCAGGGGTTTCGGATGGGGTGCCATACAGTTGGTTGATTCGATTGTCCATGATTTGCGCTCCTATCTCTGCGTCGGTTCGCGCCGAATTGTGTAGAGTGTCGACCGTTTCCGGTATGATGTTTGCGTCTCTTTTGACTTCCATGCTCAGATCAGGCGCATTATGAGCGTCAATGTAAACGTGATGGGGATTGAGGTAGTCAATCATGTGCCACATCCCCCCGCTTATCTGCCACACCTCCGGCGAGTTCGTAGGTCTTGTGGAATATCCCCTCTTTGCAGGGATAAAATTCCCCGGCAACTCCCTTGATGATGTAATCCCCAACACTTGCTACCATCTCGCCCTCAAGGGTGCTCACGCATAACACGCCATCCACAAGCCCAACTTCGCTTGACCACACTTTGAGTTCTTCAAAGTTTTTGCCTGTCCATTGCATGGCTTCCACCACCACTGGCTTCTTTCTCCACTTCTCAACAATCATGTTTCACCTCCGGCCTGATGCTGTCCGGACCCGGCGCTACGTCCACCCGCTGAAGCGCCTTCCCCCGGCGCAAACCGGCCTTGAATCCAAAGGCGTATCCATCTTTATACGCATCGTGCAGTTTTTTCTCCGCCGCCCTGATTGCCTTGAGCGCAAAGCAGGATGTAACGATTCCGCTAAGCAGCGCACCGATTGCCGCCCCAATGATTACCGCTAACCAATTACTCATGATTCTGCCTCCTGTTCTAAGCCTTTTTCATAACACTTTTTGCAGAACAACCTATTCTTTGTGCCTTTCCCAAACCCGATATACACATCCTGCCCGTCGTAAAATTGCTCATTGCACCAAAAGCACTTGTTAATTCCGCGCCTTTCTGCGTTTTTGAACACGCGTTCATCGTATTTCGCAAACGGGGTAACATAAGGTAATGCAAAGTTATAACTCGTTGTTACCGTTTTTTTAATAGTAATCATGACACTCTCTCCTTTTGTTTCTTTGTTTCTATCCAAACTTCTTCTCCGTATTTAACCACGCCTGCATCGACCATCTTCCTGTATGCTTTGAGCATCATTTCCTCCGTCATGGGCGCGGGCGGTATCTCTCCAGGTATCCATTTCGTATATTTTGCCCCGAATAGCCAATTCCTGATTCTGTGCATTATTTTGTCTATGCGTTTCATTTGTTCGCTCCTTTATCCCCGTTCGGGGCTGTTCCGTCCGTTTCGGGGCCGATTGCACCCGATGGGGGCGGGGCGATTTGTTTGAACAGGGTAAACTTGCTTTCTAAACACAAGTCCCACCATTTCGCCAACAGGCTATTTGCGCAATCTCGGTTTGAGCATGTAGCACAGGGGGTATCTGACCCGGTCATTCCTTCGCCCTCCTGTTCCACTTATCTGTTACATGGTGTCTTTGTTGCGCGTAACCTGTGTCAATACATCCCCCGCATTCTTCGCCAAGACAAAACACTTTCCACCGCGGGCCAACGTCTGTTTCATACTGCCAATAAACCGGATCCTCTTTCCCGCAGAATGGGCACGGTTTAAGATGCAATTCTCCTTCTGGCGGGTTTGGCTTAATATCCAACAACACCGGTGGTTTATATGATGCCATTCCTCATACCTCCTAATTCTTCCGTACCGTGCATCTAACTTTCTGATACACCCTGACCCGGTCGCTTTGGTCGCCGGCATACACGCCGTTTTGATACCGATAAACCGCTTCAAGGTCATCCTCGGTGAACTCAGCGCGTCCCTTGCCGTACTCCCGCGCGATTTCCTTGCTCGCCAATCCACGCAGGCTGGCGGTTTTAACAAATTCATCGAGCGTCATTCCGCACCGCCTTTGTAGCCCATGGCGGTATTCCATGCGTCCTGTGATTCTTTTTCGGTGTTGTATTGCGTTGTTCCGGTGGCGCATTCTTTGCAGTCTGTCATGTAAGTGCCTCTGTATTCTCCGAACAGTTCATGCGTTTCAGCCTTCCCCCCACACCCGCAAGGGACAAGACCGGTTTCAGAATCGAGAACAGGCGGTTTCAATTTCCACAACCAACCAAGCAATTCCGATAT
The DNA here is from genome assembly GCA_937874755.1 of uncultured Clostridia bacterium. Classification (GTDB taxonomy): domain Bacteria; phylum Bacillota; class Clostridia; order Christensenellales; family CALWSW01; genus CALNBC01. The sequence goes on along the minus strand of CALNBC010000364.1, from coordinate 278 downwards.
GTTTTGGTCTGGATTAGTATGCCTCGCCACCAGTTTTATCCAATCCCGCAAAAGGTCGTATGCCTCTTGTTTTGGAATGTTCGCCATTCTAAAATCTGTCATTCTTCCACCTCCGGCAATTTCGGTACGGGAAGCCAATACGGGAACCTCTCTGGAACCTTAGCAACATACGCCCAATAATCCGTGCCCATTACTCGCGTCTCTCCATCGTCGTATATTGTCACGATTTCTTCATCGACGCCCGCATCCGCCTCAGTCGGCAGCCTGTCCGCCGTTTT
>CALNBC010000363.1 GCA_937874755.1 uncultured Clostridia bacterium | reverse complement strand
CATTCACGCCGCCGCCGTGCTCAAGGACATAGATGGTCTATCGGTTATCTACCTCAACCATAAGGACGTTGTACGGCACGAAATGGTACAAAAGATTATACTCGCCTACGACAGGGCGGAGCAAAAGCGGCAGGAATTTCGAAGCGGACGCTGACGGAGGCGCGATTTTATGACATCCACAAAAGGAAACCCCCAAGAATCTGCTAACAAGAAGCCGAAGAAGAAACGACTCAAGAAACCCGACAAGAGCAAGATGCTGTTCGCGGGCGCGCTTCTTCTGATTTTTGTGGTTTCCGTTGCCGCAGTGCTGATAAGCACCGCAAAGCCCCAAAGCTCCGTAAAAGTCGGCGATACCCTGGTGAGCGACATATTGGCCCCAAGGGATATGTACGACGAGGAAGCGACCGTCTCAAGCAGGCTGCAAGCGAGCAGCTCGGTCGAAAAGGTGTACAAGCTGGATGCAGAGATTTACGCCAGCCTCACCAATGGCGTGATAAACTTTTTCGACGGACTGGACAGGATTCGTGCCGACTGTGACCTTTTGCGTTTGCAAAAAGCTTCCGCCGCTGAAGAGGGCAGCGCCCTTTCCGAACTGGCAAAGGGCGACATTACTGCCGCACAATGGTCGTCTATAATCACTTCGGAAGAAATCGCGTCCCTTAAGCCTATGGCGCTGGACGCCCTTTCAGATGACGATATCTACGGCCTGTTATCCCTCGTCGAAACCGAGTTTAGAGCCTGGATCAGAGAAGCGCAGCTTCGCATAAACGGCGTTTTACGCAGGGGCATTAAGGATAGCAACCTCCAAGAGATTCGCACCGAATTTCGCCAGGGGCTGGAGCCGCTCACCCCCCTTGCCATTAAGGATTATTGCGCCATTATGGCGCGGGAATTCATCAACCCTACCTTGATTTATAGCGAGACGGACACGCTCATCGCCATGGACGAAGCGGCAAGCGCAGTAGAGGATCAATACGTAAAAAAGGGCGATGTGCTAGCCTCGGCGGGGACTGTCGTGAACGAAAAAATCTACGCTGCGCTCATAGCCTCGGGCGCGGTAAGGGTTGCGGTAGACAGGGTGTTTTTGGGCGTTATGATAGCCGTATTAATCGGTATTTTTATGGCGTGCTTAGTCGGTCTAATAATCGTATACATCCCTAGGTATATCCCCAGCTCATCAAAGGCTTTGCTAACAGCTCTGCTTATCGGAACTGCGCTTGTCATCGCCACGATTTTCTTTAGGTTTGACAATATGCTCAACCCGATTTACCTTGCGGCGTTCACTATAACGCTATTGGTTTCAGGCAGGGTGGCAAGTTTTTCGGTGGTGTATCTGTCCCTGGTACTTGGTCTTATGAGTCTGGGTCCGAATAACAACTACGTCATGTCCTCGCTGACCATTGCGATGACCCTTGTGGGTGGTTTTTCGGGCATACTCACTGTTCGGAACGCGACTCGACGCTCGAGCGTGTTCGCCGGAGCGATGGCTTCCTCCGCATTTATGAGTATAGTACTTTGGGTGTTTTCATTGATAAACTCGCAGACAGGGAACGAACTGTTGCTCGACATACTTCGGGTAATCGGAACCAATGTGTTCTGCGCGGTATTCGGCATAGGTATAATGCCATTTTGGGAGTGGCTGTTCAGGCTGGCGACCCCCCAACGCCTTGCGGAATTGGGCAACGCCAACCAGCCGCTACTCAAGCGCCTCATGATGGAAGCACCGGGAACGTACCACCACAGCATGCTGACGGCTACCCTCGCCGAATCCGCAGCTACGGCAATAGGCGCAAATGCCCTGCTTGCAAGGGTGGGCGCTTTTTACCACGACGTTGGCAAGCTCAAGCGACCCATATACTTCAAAGAAAACCAGCGCCCGGGTGAGAATC
>CALNBC010000362.1 GCA_937874755.1 uncultured Clostridia bacterium | reverse complement strand
GTACAGTATTTGCGACACGAAGTTCGCGCAGTCGCCGCCTTGGGGGTTGTAGTTCTTGTAATCCGGGTTGTATTTGTAGTTGTTTGCGCCGGAATCTGCCGCCCCAACGTATTTATCCGCGTAGTCCACCGCGCTGCAGCGGCTCGCGTGGAGCGACGGAAAAGCCCTGCTTTCGCGGGAGAGTATCTCGCTTTCTATCTTGTCTGTCTTTAGCGATTCCAGCTCCAGAGAATCGGCGAAGGGGTCTGTGTACCACTCGCGGGTTATCAGGTAGTCGCTGTCGTAATTCGTCAGCACCATTTCGTGGTAGGTGCCTATTCGCATGGTGTTCGTGTCCTTAGGGCGGTCTTTGTAAACGTATTTGTACGTCGTGGAAACCAGCATGTTGACCGTGTAGCAATCGCCGTCTAGCCGCGTCCATTTTATTTCGCTCGCCGAATCTATAGATGTGAACTCAACGCACTGCTTCTCCGACCAATTTTGAAGGTACTTCATCTTCTTTATTTCGTGTTCGTAGGCGTAAAGCCCGTTGCGAACGCCCGTATCGTAGAATACCTTGATGGCTTCGGCATCGCCGTCCAAAATAGCCTGATTTCTGTTGCTGCATATTTTGTCGACCAGGAACTCGATGTCCTCATCGGTTAAGCCCGCCTTAGACCAGACGACCTTTGCTGTTGGCGCTTCGTATAAGAGCGCTCTGCAAACAAGAGCGCATAGCACCGCGAGCATCGCGCAGCATAAGCCAAGAAATTGTTTTTTTAAGGTGTATTTTCTAAGCATCACAGCTGCACCTCCAGCCGCGGGGGAAAAGTGCTACATCTTTTTAAGATATTGCGCGGCGCACCCTTTTATGCGCGGTTTGCCAAGTCCGTTTTGTAACCAACTTGTAACCAGAAACGAAGAAACGACCCAAACTTTCTGTAGTACTGTATCTATGTGTATATACCCTATATATCCCTATTATTAAAACTCCAGGGAAATATTGGTTACTGGTTACAAAAAGGCAGAAAACCCCCGTATTCTCTGGGTTTGGCGCTGTAACCAACAATGTAACCAAGAGTGTAACGAGCGTTTTTCGGTTGCCTTTTCCCAGTGCTGGTTACCGATTTTTGGGTCGTTTCTGTAACCATCCCACTCGTTACATCACTGGTTACACCACTGGTTACATCACTGGTTACAATTTTTAGATTTCATCCTTGGGAGCAAAGATTTTCTGTGAACCGTATAGGGCAACCCTGCGGGCAACGGGTTCGCGTACCCACCCGAGCCGCGCAAGTATGCTCGTCAGCTCATTGGAATCGGCGCGCTTCAAGTTGGCGCGCTCCTTGCCGAAGCACTCGCACCAAATCTCCATGTTGGAAACATATGTTCGCTTCGCCACGCCTTTGTACCCCAGCCCCCTGTACTCGCCGCCGCAAAGGAAGTTGCGCCGCTCTAAGGTGTCCATATCGTCCCACTCAAGGGGCAGCAGCGTGTCCAGGTAATCGCGCACCAAACCCTCGCGCTCGTCGGACTCCATCGCCTCGCGCTGCTCCGCTTTTGCCTGGCTCTCCATACCCGGCTCAAGGTAGAGCGTCTCGCCGCGCTTGACGTACTCCAGCACCTCCGCCCAAATCTGCCCTACGTCCCCAGCTTTTAGCTGCCATGAGCGGCGCGCGCTGCCCCCCGGCGTCTTGACAGGCCAGAAGCGGCGGTTGCCCGTCGTGTCGCGCAGATACCCCGATTCGGCGTTGGTCGTGCCGAAGAACACGCAATGCCTTAGGTGGGGAGTGGGGCGCTTGCCGTAGGAGGCGCGGTAAATGTCGTTCTGCCGCGATAAAAATGAGCGCAAAGTCTCGATTTCGGTCTTTTTCAGCCCCGCCAGCTCGCCTATCTCGATTATCCAGTACCCCTGCAACTTCTCGGCGGCGGTCTTGTCTCTCGTGTCGTTAAGGTTCAGGCTGTCCGAAAACCACTCCCCCGCCAACCGCGAAATGAGAGTGCTCTTGCCCACGCCTTGAGGACCGTTCAGCACGAGCATAGAGTCGAACTTGCAGCCGGGCTCCTGCACCTGGCGAACTGCCGCGCAGAGCGTCTTTCGCGTGACAGCGCGAACGTACTCGCTGTCCTTGGCGCCTAGGTAATCAATCAGCAGCGTGTCTGAGCGCGGAACGCCGTCCCGCTCGGGCAGAGCGGCTATGTACTCCCTAATCGGATGGTACGAGCGGTCGTCCGCCACCTTCGCGACGGCGACATTGTAGTGCTGCTGTGAGAATGTGCCGTAGTGCACGTCTATGTAGCTCACGAGCTGCGCGTCGTCCGCGTCCCTCCAGAAGTTTGTGGGGTGCTTCCACGGCAACTCGCCCTTGATTTCTACGCAATCCAGCAGCTGATTATAGACCAGCGACTTTAATAGCGGGTCGTTTTCCAGTATGATGGTCAAATTCCGAAGAGTGTTCTTGATTCTGCCCGACCTGTCCAGCTCGAGAGCGCTTTGCCAGTCCTCGTCGGCAATTTCTGCACTCGCCGCTTCCTTGCGCTCCTTGGCGAACACCTCCTTGACGCCGCTGCATTTTAAGGCTAAATCGCTCATCGCCGCAAAGGAGGGCAGCTTGCCAAAAGGGGTGTCTTGGGCGATTCCTAGGTCCAGCTCGCGGAACTTGTGCAGCCGCACAAGCTCGAAGGCGTTGAGCAGCTTGCCGCAGGCGGGGTCCGTCGCGTGGTGGCTGTACGCGAATTTGCCGTCGTAGGTGACCAGTCCCCCCGAGGAATCCGCCGGAATGTAGTCGAAGCGTCCGTTCACCGCAGAAGGCGAATAGACGTTCGGTAGGAATTCGGCAATCGCCTCCTCGACGGTGTACGCCCTGCAAAAAGCGCCCATCACCCCCGGTTTGGCAGCGGGGTCCGCCGGCTTGCCTGTACCCCTTCGCACAGCTTCGGGCTGCCTTGAGGAAGTCGGCCAGGTGGAGGGGTCGCGCCAGTCGTCGTACAGGGCGAGCACCGCGTCGGGGTTAAGCGAACCGCCGCCCTTTTCTTTGTAGTAGAATTCGCCGTCCTTGC
>CALNBC010000361.1 GCA_937874755.1 uncultured Clostridia bacterium | reverse complement strand
CTGACCGCCCCCCCTAAAAAGGAGGGGCGGCTGCTTTATTTTGGGCATTATCACTGTTCACAAAGCGCCCGGCGCCTTATTGGAAAAAGGGAGTTTACAGCTTGGCGACGTTCGCGCCCGCCTTCCTGCCCCAGTGCAGCGTGCCCATGATGGCAGTGCCCGAACCGGGGTAGTACGGTCCAATCCAGCCGCCCGCGTTGAGTCCGCCGGCATAAAGCCCGGGTATGGGCTCGCCGCTAGGCTTTAGCACCTGAGCGTCGGTGTTGATTTTGAGTCCGCCCAGTGCGCCAAGGTTGAAGGATACGTTGCGGTAAGCGTACAGCGCGCCGGTGATGGGGGCGATGCCCGTCTCGCGGCCGAACCTCGCGTCCTTGCCGGTCGCGGCGGCGGCGTTCCACTCGGCGATGGTCGCGGCTAACCCTTCGGCGTTTACGTCTATCTTCGCGGCGAGGGCTTCTGCGGTGTCTGCGGTGACTACCACGCCGTCGGCGATGTCCTTCGCGACGGATTCCGCCGTCCAGGGTGCGCCCTCGATGAGGCTGCTCTCGCCGAAAATCATGTAGGTGGGAGCGTCAAACTGCTTTTCCTGCTGGAAGATTGCCCTGTAATGGTAGGCGTAGGTCGCGTCCTCGCAGACGAGCCTCTGCCCCGCATGGTTGACGAGTATCGACGGGAACAGCGGCACCTGGTTGGTGGTAGCTGCGCCGGTCTTGCCGCAGAAGTCTATGCAGCCGCCAAAGCCGGCAATCGCAGCGCCCAGCTCCATGCCCATTCGCACACCGTCGCCGGTGTTGGTCTTGGCGCACAGGCACATCTGGGAGGTGATGTCCCAAAGCTGCTGGGGGCTGAGGTCGCGGCACATATCCTCGTTCCAGTCGATGCTGGAGGCGGCGAGCACCACTCCCTTGTTGGTCTTGACGTTGAAAGCGGTGCCGTTCGCTGTAGCGGCAGCGCCTATGACCTTGCCGGCAGCGTCGGTGTGGAGCTTGGTGACTTCGGTGTTGAACTCTATCACCGCGCCCATTTCCTTGGCCGCGTCGAGTATGGCGCTGACGAGTATACCGCCGCTGCCCGAGCCGCCGCCGCCCTCGTAAACGTGTATGCGGTCGGCGTAGAGTGAATCGTCGATATACGGCACGTGGTTGTGACCGTACACGCTGGTGAACTTCATGCCAAGGTCGTTTACAAGCCATTCGATATGCCCGGGTGCGCCGTAGGCGAGGTCCTTGACCAGCGCTTCATCTACATAGCCTTCGCCCGACTTGAGCCAAAGCTGAAAGTGCTTCTCGGGGGTATCGTCCTGGAACTTGGTGAATTCCTTTTGCGCAGCGGTGCCCGAAGCCTGCATGACGCCGCCGGAATAGTTGGTCGTGCCGCCCGCTATGCCTGCCTTTTCGAGTATCAGCGTGTTCGCGCCCGCCTTGGCGGATTCCCACGCGGCGGAAACGCCTGTGCCGCCCGCGCCGATGATAAGCACGTCCACCTCGCGATCCCACTTGATGGATTCGCCCGAACCGGCGGTGTCGCCCGCCTCGGTGCAGCCAATCAGACCTACCGATGCGATGCCCACAGCGCCCACAGCCGCGCCCTTGAGGAAGTCCCTCCTAGAAATCTGCTTCTTTTCTATGCCTTTCATTTGTACCCTCCGTTAGTTTGATATGACAGTACATTCACATTATGATATTTTATTCCAGGATATTGTTCAAATTATAACGTGTACAAAGTTACGTGTAAATATGTAACGGCACAACCTACCCGGCAGGTTTTTGTGCGTTTGCACATACAAATAACACATTGTTTTTGCAATGCCCGCTTAAGAATGGTATTATTACCACAACTGGACTTATTAGACAAAATTCACTGATTCTCATAACTGCTGCCGTCAATAATCAGGTAAAACAATGAACTTGCTTGCGCTCTATGAAAAGGTATTCTCCGCGTTAGTCGGGGGCGGCCTTCGCGGCATAATCGACGCGGCGTACGCGGTGCTGGGGCAACCGATATCCCTGCACGACTCCGCCTTCAACCTGTTGGCGGCGGCGCCCATGGAAAAGATAGGCGACGTTTACTGGGATTCCTGCCTCGATACGGGCGTCTACCCTAGGGAAATCGTCATGGCCTTCTACGACCAGGGGTTCATGGAGGCCGCCAGCAAAATCAGGGAGCCTTACTACGTCGATTGGGGCGGGTGCGCCGAGCTGCCGCGCATACAGGGAGTCGTGCGGCTGCACGACGTGGTCGAGGGGTATTTGGCGGTGTTCTGCCCCAAGGAAATTTATACCCCCGAATACGCCGAAGCGACCAAGCTGCTCGTCAACGCGTGCGCCATCGAGATGGAGCACAACCAGCGCCGCAACCTCTCCGAAAGTCCCCTTTTGAAGGTATTCATGCACGACCTCGTGCGCGGTCAGCTCAACACGAAGGAAAAGCTCGCCGTGTGGGGTCAGCGGCTGCCCGCCTCGTTCAAGGGCACTTTTGCGCTGCACGTGGTGGACACGCCCGTACCCGACGTTAAGGCGGTGCAAAAATACCTTGTCGCTGCGCTGGAGCGCGTCCAGGCGGAGCACATAGAGATGGTGGACGACAACAAGCTGTACGTGCTGCTTTACGCTCTGGACGGCAAGAGCCGCCTGGAGCCGCCCGAGGACGTTGTAAATATTTTCGCCTCCCTCAATTCGCACATGGGGATGAGCGATCGCTTTACGGACATAATGCAGTTTGACGCTTGCCGCAAGCAGGCGGAAGCCGCCCTGGAGCTGGGCAAACTGCTTCGCTCTTCGGACTGCGTGTATGCCATTGGGGATTACAGATTCCCCGCGGTCATGCATTCGATAGTCAAGTATGTAGACGCGGACGATATCCACCCCCCGGGGATAGCGATACTTGGGGAGTACGACAGGAACTACGGCACAGAGTACCTCATAACCCTCGAGCGCTATGTGCTGCTTAGCCGAAACGCCAAAGCTGCGCGGGAAGCACTCGGGATTCATCGCAACACGCTGCTCTACAGGCTGCAAAAAATAAAGGAGATGCTCGGCATCTCGCTGGAGGACGGCAACACCTTCGCCCACTACTACATCAGCTTTTACATAGCGAACATGCTGCGCATACGCGAAGGGCAGCGTTCGGGGGGAGGGTGATGCGGCGCCACCCTGAAGGCAATCGGGCTTGCCGTCCGCCGTATGATTTTATCAGGTGCTGCTGTTGCCGCCGCAACCGCCGCTGCGCTCTCCAAAAAGCAAAAGACC
>CALNBC010000360.1 GCA_937874755.1 uncultured Clostridia bacterium | reverse complement strand
GGAGCGCTTCAACTGGTCGAAAATCGCGACCAGCATACGCTGCTGGCGGTCTATGCGCGCTATGTCGCTGCTGCCCTTGCGCTGGCGGCAGTAGTCGAGCACCGCCTGCCCGTCGAGGTGCTGGAGACCTGGGTACAGGGTGCGGCCGTTCATGTTCACCTGAATGTCTACATCGTAGTCCACGCCGCCTATGGCGTTGGTCACGTCCTTGACGACCTGCATGTCGAACGCGACGTAATAGTGGACTTTGACGCCGCCCAGCACGTAGGACACGGTCTCGCAAGCGTATTTGTAACCGCTCCTTTTAGCCCCGCCGCCCGAGGTAAATGCGCTGTTTATCTTGGCATATTTGGGGGTTCCGTCTTGGTTGTGGGTGTTGTATATGCGAACGTAGCTGTCCCTCGGGATGGAAATAAGGTCGACATCGTTATTGTCGAAGTCGAGGGTCAACAGCAGCATCGTGTCCGTACGGAATGAACCCCAGTTTTCCCGCTCGGCGCTCTTGTCCACCCCAAGCATGAGTATGTTTACCCTATTTTTTCCAAAATCGGGATCCGCTTGCTCTTCTAAGGCTACCATAGGATCCACAGTCGGAGAGGGCGACGGCGTGCTGGCAGTGGCGGTGGGCGCGGGGGACGCAGAAACAGTCGCTTCCGGGGTGTTTTGATGGTCGCTCAACACGTCCGAAAAGGCGAGTTTGGGATTGTCAATCCTCATATAAAACACCAACGCGCCTATGATAATAGCAAGCAGTACCGCGACGGTGACGATGATGACGATTTTCTTTCTAGTCATAATGGTTTCATCCTACTGTATTTTCTACAAGCCCGAAGTTGCGGGAAAGAGGACCTGAAACGTCTATCTTGTTGATTTTTTGCACGGTTACACCGTCAAACATGAACTGCACGCTATTTATCTCGGCAATCTCGGTGAGGGTGTTCACGATGGAATAGACGAGCAGGTATTCCTCCCTTTCGCCAAGCGTTGTACAGCGCGAAAAGAAGCTGCCGCTAAGGTCGACCACTGCGACAGAGTCGCAGAGCTTTATCGAAAGCACCTCGTCCTCCCCCACGCCCTTGGCTAGGGGCGGAGCGGCGTCTTTGGGCAGGTCGCGGGAGTTGAAGAGCTCTTTGATAAGCCGCACCGGGTTGTTCCTTTGCGATTGGGGTACAGCGGCAATGTATTGAATCAGCGAATAGTCCGATTCGTGCGGCGCGTACAGCTCGACGTAATCACCGATAAGATTGGAAAAGTCTGAACGGGTGAATTCGCCGCCCTCAAAGTCCCCCAAACCCTCCACGTGGGTGATTGGCTCGTAGCCCAGGGCATTGTCGGTCTCTAGGGCGATGGTGACGCTGGAAAGATTGCACACGAAACCCGTTACCGTATACACGAGGGAGCCGTAGGCGAGGAGCTCGTTCTGCGGTCGCTCTCTAAGGACGACGAGCGCGGTTCGCCTGCCGTTGTCGTATATCTTTATTTGGGGGTCGGTGGCGATGTTGAAACCGCCGAAAAGCTCTGCCCGCTTGCCCGTCATCAGCCCGAATATGACTGTGCGAAGGTAGTTACGCTCGACGGTTTCACCCGAGCTTATGGTTTGAATAGCCTCTTCCTCGGGGTCGGCAATAAGCAGTGTTCCGCTTTTGTCCGGAACGTAATAGGTGACGACCCGTCTTTCCTCGTATACATCGTCGTCGGTTATCCGCTTTTGCTCTTGAATTATCTGGTCGCACAAAAGCGAAAGGTCGAGGGTGGTGGGCTTTATGGCGCCCAGCGGCATGCCGAGGTACCCGGGATCCATGCCGTCCACATATACATTTATATAATCGATGTCGAAAAGCGAAGTCAGCGTGTTCGCGAGGGCGGCGCGCACTTTTAGCATTTCCAGCTCGCTGTAATACGTATAGTTTGCGCTCAGCTCGACGTTGATTACCCTGCCTGTCTTTTCCACTGATACCAGCTCTATGCTCGTCGAAAGCACGCGGCTCATGGTGCGCGTGTCCGTCGGTCCGTTGATCACGGCCTTTATGACGGCTTCCTCGTCCGACTGACCGGGCAGCACCTCAACCTCGCGGATTTCGGTTACTAAGTGGCTTCCATCCGCAGAGAGAAAGTTCAAGGGCGCGATGATGCTGCGACTCTCGGGTTCTTTTGCCCAAGCGTCCGAAGATACGAATTCCGGGCGCGATACCCCGCTTTCCCCCGAGCTGCAACCCGCGAGGAAACTCAGGGCAAACAGGGCGGCAAGTGCCGATGCTGCCAATCTTTTCATTGACCCGCCTCCGTGAACAGCCCGTAAAGCACGTCGTGGTCTATAAGCCAAATCTCATTTACCGCACGCAGCTTGACGGGGGCGGAAATTTTGCTGATTTTTGTTCCGTTTTCCAGCTCGAAATTGAGGTTCAGAAAAACCACAGCGCGCTTGCCGTCCGTTCCATAAACCGCGCCCGTCACCTCGTAGTTGAACAGCCTGGAGGCGCTTTGCTGAAGGCTGCCCGCGACGGTGTCGTACAGCGGGCGGTTTAGTCCGCTTTCGGTCTTTGAACTAAGGAACAGATAGACAGTCTGCCAGTCGTGGGCGGTCAGCGCGCGAAAAACTGCGTTCACCGTGTTGCCCACATTCAGCGTAACAGCTTCGTTGAACGCGAGGGGTTGAAGCGGCTTGTTGAGTTCGCCCGCATCCTCGGTGAAGCCCAATCGCGCCCTGGTCACCTTCTGACCTATACCTGTGTTGTTATAATCTATCAATATCTGGACGTGGGAGTAGTCCCCCATGCCCGCCAGCGTGTTCACCACCGAATAAACAGCCAACCGCCTGCGAAGGTATTCCTCTTCCCGAAGGGCGGCATCCTCCCCCCACCCGTCCGGCAGGTTGGATCTTTGGCGCAGGTATTCTTCGGAAAAAGTTACGACGAGCGTATCGCCCTCGTTGCTTATGGAGACGACCCTCGTCTGGGAGTCGATTACCCTGGTGAGCCCCGTTCCTTGGGACGGACCCGCGAGCAACTCCATGAGCACCGCCTGCTCCACCCGCTGGTTGGAATAGGACTGGATGCGCCTTGTTTCTGAAGCGAGCATATCCGTATCTGAATAGCGAAAGTAGAGTTTAACATTTGTTTCGATGGGAGAAGTCGTGTCATCGGCATCGGGGGGGACGGGATTGAGGTTGTTTGACGGGCTTTCTGAAATGCCCGAGCCCGGGAATGTTCCGACAAGAATGAGCGCGGCAATCAGCACCACAGCAACAGAGGCGATGGCGCAAATCAGCTTGATCAGATTCTTGGTTTCGGGGGTCATGTGAGGCTCCTGTCCGACTTTTGGGGTTTTAGAGGTATCAGAACGACAAAGGTAGTGCCTTTTCCCTCGGTGCTTTCGGCGTGGATTTTCCCGCCGTGCAGATTGACTATCTTTTCGACTATGGACAAGCCCAGCCCAGTTCCGCCGGTGGCGCGGGAGCGCGCCTTGTCCACCCTGTAAAAGCGGTTGAATATATACGGAAGGTCCTTTTCGGGTATGCCGATTCCCTGGTCGCTTATAGCGATGCGGGCATAGCCGTTTTCCTTGCTCAGATTGACCTCGACGGTGCCCTCGCCGTCGGTGTACTTAATCGCATTGTCGATAATGTTGAACAGCGCTTGCTCGAGCTTGACGGGATCTGCCCAGGCGCATACCGGCTCGAGTTTGTTCTCTATCTTTATGCCCTTTTGCATCGCTATCGGCATAAGTCTGTGGGTTGCTTCTCTGCAAAGCTCGTCCACCGAGACGTATTCGGGTTGGAGGTTTTCCTCGGTCTGGTCGTACTGCACCATGCGAAGAAGGTCGCTAATGACGAGGCTCAGCCTGTCTATCTCTTTATTGACATCACCCAAGAACTCTCTGGTGACCGACTCGTCGAGCTTTTCTTGGTAGAGCAGGGACTCGATGAGTATCTTCATGGTGGCTAAGGGGGTCTTGATTTCGTGGGAGGCGTTCGATACGAATTCGCTGCGGAAATGCTCTATGTTTTCTAGCCGCTCGCTCATGTCGTTGAAGGTTCTGCCCAGCTCGTCCACCTCGCTCTTGCCGCTGACCTTTACGCGCAGGTTGAACTCGCCCCTGCCCATGCGGCGTATGACCTTGGTCAAGTCGGTTATTGGGCGGGTGACCGAATTCGCCAGGAAGGAAGCGGCTATCATGATTGCGGCGCCGACGGCGACGAGCACTATGAGGGTTTGGGTGCGGATGGACGCAACACTGTCCTTGAGGTCCTGAATGGAGGTCGAAAACAACACCGCGCCGTACAGTCCACCGGACGCGTCTGTTACGGCGCTCACATAGTATACATCCCAGGTGACTTTGGGGAATACTGACTGCCAAAGCGCAGCTAAGCCTGTGACATTCGCATCTATATTGCGCTTATGGAAGCCGTGGGCGGAGGTTTCCCCATCCCAAAGCACGCGACTCAATTCTTGATGGTCGAGGGCGCGGCCGTTTAGCGATGAGAGCGCGTCCACCTGGACGACGCCATTTCTGTCCACCAGCACAACTCGTCCCGAGCGCTTCTGGCTGTATTCCACAGCTTTATTGTAAATCGCGGCGATTTCGCCCTCGGTTACATAAGAGGAAAGCGACCATGCCAAAGCGTCCAAATCGCGCTGCTGCTCGCTCACTCGGGTGTTCACAAGGTAATTCTCGACCACCGCGGAAATCGAAAACAATACCACGGCGAATCCGAAAACTGTTATAATGAGATAGCTGGCGACCATGCGCCAGCGCAGTGTGGAAAACGCCTTACTGGTGCTCCGCAAAGTAGTATCCGGCCTTCCATTTGGTCATGATGTATTCCGGCTTGTTCGTGTCCTTCTCTATCTTGTTGCGCAGGCGGTTGATGTGCACGTCCACCGCACGCAAATCGCCCATGTATTCCACGCCCCAGATGGTCTCGAGCAGGTTTTCCCTCGAGAACACCTTGCCCGGGCTCTCCATCAGGAGCCGCAAAATGTCGAACTCCTTGGTGGTGAGGTTGACATTCTCGCCGTCCAGCGTGACGGAGATGTTGCGGGTGTTCAGCACAAGACCGCCTGAAGCGATTTCGTCGGTATTTTCCTGCTTGGGAGGTGCAGCCTTGGAGACGCGGCGCAAAATCGCCTTTATCCGCGCTTTGACCTCGAGTATGTTGAAGGGCTTGGTCATGTAATCGTCCGCCCCGTACTCGAGACCAAGTATCTTGTCCATATCGTCGCCCTTGGCGGTGAGCATGATAATGGGCACGTCGGATATGCTGCGGATGCGCTGGCAGACTTCTATCCCGCTGAGCTTGGGGAGCATTACGTCCAGCAGGATGAGGTCAAACTCACCTGCTTCGAACTTTTTGACAGCCTCTTCACCGTCGTAAGCGGATTCGGTCTCGTAGCCGTCCTGCTCCAACGAGAATTTTAGCCCCTTGAGAATTAGCGGCTCATCGTCTACGAGCAACAACCTGTATGCCATAATAGCCCCCTTAAAATGATAAAAAGCCTAAATTATCTTATATTATACCATAACGGTGTATTGCCCGCCATACCACATTATTCTAGCAGAAGCCCCCGGAACTGTCATTTAATACGGTCTTACAATTTGCTTAATTTTTGATATGTTGGTATACTATGGAACATCAGTCTTATCTTGGGGGTATTCCCGTTGAGAAAACACCTTGCGGCGCTGTTCGCAGCTTTAATAGTCGTTTTTATGCTTCCGCTGAATGTTCTTGCCGAGTATTCGGGCGAGATAACATCTGCCAACGTAGTAATGGTGGATACTTCCTCGGGGTCGGTGCTCTACGAGAAGGACAGCACTGCCAAGGCGTTCCCCGCGAGCACCACAAAGCTAATGACCGCCCTTGTTGCACTAGAGAACATTCCCGACCTCGAAACGGAAATCACCGTCGGCATCGAGGTGCGGCGTTTCTCCGAGAACAATACGCTTATTGGACTTGTCGAGCAGGAGAAGGTGCGCGCTATAGACCTGCTTTACGGAATGCTGTTGCCATCGGGGAACGACGCGGCGGCGACTTTGGCGTGCTATCTTGGCGGCTCAATAGATGGCTTCGCCAACCTCATGAACAACAAAGCCCACGAGCTTGGCATGAACGACACTCATTTTGCCAACCCTCATGGGCTGAATGACAACACTCATTACACCACCGCTGCGGATATGGCGAAGCTTGCAGTTGCCTGCACAAAGAACGAAACCTTGATGGAGATACTCGGTACTCGGTCTTACACCCTTCCGCCCACAAACAAGCGCTCGGGCGAGAAAAAAATTTACTCCACTAACAGGTTCCTCGACCCCGACGACGGTTACAGCGGCGTTACGGGCATGAAGACCGGCAACACCTCTGCGGCAAAATACTGCCTGGTCACCTCTGCAGAAAGGGACGGCAAGTCCCTTGTGGTCGTCGTGCTGGGCGACTCTTCGGAAAACGGCTCGGCCAGGTGGACGGAGACCGCGGCACTGCTAGATTACGGCTTTGCCAACCTCACTTCCATGCCCCTTTCCTCTTTGCAGCTTGCACCTGTCAAGGTTCAAGTGGCGGGGTACGGCAGGAACGACGCGGAAGCGGGCATGCTCGCCCTGGACTTCGACGCGGACGGCCAGACGATTTCTGGCTTGACCGAGGATTTGGCAACCCTCAAGCAGAACGCGAACAAAATAGTCGTTACAGTCAACTACCTTTCGGACCATCTGGACGCACCCGTATACAAAGGTGATGTCGTGGGTACCGCGGCGCTGACCTACGAAGAAAATACCTTTGCGGTAGTCAACCTCGTCGCCTCCAGGGACGTGCTCGCCTCGGGGGACGCAGCTATAGTAAGCACGGACAACAGTATGATTACTGAAATCGCGGCCAATACCGAAGACAGCGGCTCGTCTGCCATCGGAACGATACTCCTCATCTTAGCAGTTGCAGTTGTTGTAGCAGGTCTGATATACAATTTTTCAAGCCTGGGCAGGAAGCTTCGCAAGAAGAGGCAAAAGCAGCCTTCCTGCGCGGACGGGCACAACTTCTATCTCTACAAGCGAAGCAAGTAAGTTAAAACTCGGCAGTGCCAATAATACTGCCGAGTTTTTCTTTTTAATAATATTCAGTTTACTCTAGTTTGAAGGTTTCCTGCTGCTGGGAGTTCAATATTTCTTCCCTGCGCGGAAGCTCGGATATGCTGCTTAGCCCTAAGTTCATTAGGAATTTTTCAGTAGTGCCGAAGAGCGACGGTCTGCCCACAGTATTCTTCCTGCCGACTACGTCTATCAGCTCGGCTTGCTGGAGTTGATTTATCGCGTATTCGCAGCGAACGCCGCGCACGGCTTCTATCTCTGCCCTGGTTACGGGCTGCTTGTACGCTATTATGGAGAGCGTTTCCAGCATGGACTGGGAGAGGTTCTTTGAATGGATGGGCTGGAGCAGCCTTTCGACGTACTCCGACCATTTCGGGTCGGTGCAAAGCTGGACTTTATCGTCCACAAAGCGTATGAGCAGCCCCGAGTCATCCCCCGAATACCTTTGCTTGAGGGTGTCCAACCCTGTTATAACCGCGGTTCTGTCCACCTCTAGCACGTCTGCCAGGTCACCCACCGCCACAGGATCCCCCGCGACGAAGAGCATCGCCTCCACAGCTGCGGCTATGCGCAAATTGTCCGTCTCTATCATTCCTCAGCCTTCCTTTTCGCACCCGTTGAAGCTATGATTATCTCACCGAACAGCTCATCCTGCCTGACCTTTGCAACCCCGCCCGCCAGCAGCTCGAGCAGCGCCATAAATGTGACTATCAGTTCGAGCTTCGGGGCGTCCTCCGAAAAAAGTTCGAAAAAGCGAACCTTGCCCCGCTCACACAGCACATCTTCGATGTAATTGAGCTTGTCTCCTATGTTGTAGGCGTCGCGGTTAACCCTGCGGTCGGGCGCGGCTTGCTCGCTTTGCCCCGATTTGAGCAGCAGCTTCACAAACGCTTCGTACAGGGCATCCTGCGACACGCCGCTAAGCTCGACCTTAGACGGCAACTTGGGGAACTCCTCGGGCAACCTCGTAAAGAGCCTGTCTGCCGTAGTCTTAAGCGCGGACAGCTCCTGTGACGCTTCTTTATAGAGCTTGTACTCCCTGATTTGGCGGAGCAGTACCGTTTCGGGATCCTCCTCCTCGGTCAGGGCGGGCTCGGGCTTGGGAAGCAGCGTGCGGGACTTGATGAGCAGCAAAGTCGCGGCCATGGCGATGAACTCGCTCGCCGCCTCGGGCTCAAGCTCGTCGAACTGGTCCATGTACTCGAGGTATTGCGACGTTATTTCGCTCACAAAAATATCCTTTATGTCCACCTCGGCTTTTTCGATGAGATGCAGCAAAAGGTCTAGCGGTCCTTCGAATTTATCCAGCGAAACGGTATACATTATTTCGCGTTATACCCCAAACAGAGCCAATGCGATGTTCAAGAAGAAGTTAAATATGCCGTTTATACTCCAGCCCATAAAGTCGCTGACAAATGTGATACCCAGCCTTGGGAGCACAAACAGCACGACCAGCAGTATGATGCCGCTGTAACGCTCTATGTTCCAGAAAAGGTTTATGTTGCGCACCTTTCCGACGAGAAGCCCCTTTACGACGCGATACCCGTCCAGCGGCGGTATGGGCAACAGGTTGAACACCAGCAAACCGAGGTTTATCGACACGCTTATTATGCTTAATTCGATGAGCATATTGCTCCACCAGGTGACTGGCGCATAGAGTGTGACAGCCACATAGACTATCGTAAATATAAACGCGATAATCAGGTTGGTAGTAACGCCCGCGATGGAGACGATTATCTCGCCCCAGCGGCCGTGCCTTAAGTTGTTCGGGTTGACGGGGACGGGCTTTGCC